>CAJBMJ010000001.1 GCA_903954045.1 uncultured beta proteobacterium
GTTCTGGTTTTCGATGGCCACGGCAGCCTGCGCTGCCAGCGCCTCTACAAAACCAATCAATTCAGGTGAAAACGGTACGACCTGTTTGGTCTCTGGATCCAGGGCATTGAGCAATTGAATGACACCAATCACCTCGCCCTCGCGCGGGCTCAAGGGTACTGTCAGCATGGAGATGGTTTTGATACCTGATTCTTCACTGAATTTCTTGGTACCCGACATGTCAAACCGCTTCTCAGCGTAAACGTCATCAATGATGATGGTTCGGTTCGTATTGGTTGCGTTAACCACTACAAACTTGTTGTTGCCAACACCATTGGCATCAAAGAGCGGAATCTCGAAAGAGGGCAGCGGGTCGTCGCTGGTGCGCTGGGCGAAGACCAGGGTGTTTTGTTCGGTCTTGAGGAACAGGGTGGCGGCTGCACAGTAGGAAATGTCGCGCGCACCAAACAAAATAGTGCTTAGCAGTTTTTGGCGGTTTTGCTCACGCGACAGGCTGATACCGATATCCACCAGATTGGCCAGCTTGGCCTGGGACTTTTGTAGTTCCTGCGTCTTGGTCTGGATGGCTCCGTGCATGACGTACTGCGCCTCACCCAAAGCATTGACCTCGTAGAGAATGGACTGCCCTTGCTGGGGCTCAATGGAGAAATCCAAACGTTTGAGTCGCTCGGAATCCTGAGCCATCGAGGTCAGCGTTCGGGCAATTTGCCTGGAACCTGCGAAGGTTAGTGGCAGCAACACCGCCAACAAAGCCACCGAGAACAAAAATACATCACGCAGCGCTGCCGTAAAGGCCCCGGTGAAATCAGACTCCGGGGCCCAGATGGTGATTTGATAGGACGTGTCTTTGGACACTGCCACGTAATCATGGGTAAACACATAACGCACAGAATCTTTGCCCATGGTGAAGGTGTCGGACGGGTGGCTTTCCAGTTTTGACTTGAGCAGCACCATTTGTGGATGGGTCAGTTTCTCCGCTGGGGTCATGGGAGCGACTTCCGCTCCCTTGTAGGTATCGCCTTTGCCATAGAACGAAAGCAGGTTGCCACTGGCGTCCTGAATGGCAATGGCACCGTTGGGTGGCAGATTGAGTTTGCTCAAAAAGTTGTTCAGGGTGCGCAGGCTGATGTCGGTTGCCATGACTCCGCCGCCACCCTCGAGCGGAGCTGCCACCGTAAGCCCCAACTCGCCGGTTGAAGCAAAAATGTACGGATCAGCCACGTACAGGCCACCTTTTTTAATCGCTCCGCCGTACCAGGGGCGTTGGGTCGGAACCAGCTTTGCCTCCTGCGCCCTGCTTCCTATCAGCATGCGCTTCATGTCGAAAAACTGGTAAGAATCGATGCGATTGCCGTTGGCTGCACGGTTAATTCGGCGCACCACAAACTCGGTGCCTTCCGGTGCCTGGAGAGCCACCTGAATCCGGCTGTCACTGCGTATGGCAATGACTTGCAGGAACTCATCGTTTTCCAGGGCAAAGTAATGCGAGTACACATTGGGATCAGACACCAACGAGCCCAGCAAGGTCGGAACTATGCTGGTGGAATTAATGTGTCCGTCTTTGATGTAGTTGTTTCTATCTGCACCAGCGCGCACCTTGACCTGATCACCACTTTGGTGAATAACGGTTTCCAGCTTTTGTGACGCCAGTGCAGAAACCAAAGCAAACTGTTGTTGCGCGGCGGTTTCACCCATGGAACTGAACGTGCGGTACACGGTAGCAAGAAATCCTGCCGACATACCCAGCACCAGAAGCGCCGTCATGCCGATTACCCAATGTTGGAAGCGGATTTTCAATTTAGTTGGCTTCACAATATTTCATAGAGAAGGCACTGCGGCACAGCTTAGAGCCGTATGCCCTCCTCTGAGTGAGAGGAAGCCCGAGATGCCGGAGATTTGCGTATCAGCATGTGTCGACCCGTTGACCGCCCGTCAGATGTTCTACCATGGTGCGAAATACGTCTAATGAAATAAAGTCATCAATTCAATAACTACTTCACATCATGCTCGATATTCGCCATATCAAACACGCTATGTCATTGGCAGAACATGGTCATTTCGCTCGGGCCGCTGAGGCATGTCATATATCGCAGCCTGCAATGACAAGAAGCATTCAGACACTCGAAAAACTTCTTGGCGTTAAGCTATTTCATCGTCAGCGTGGAGGTGTAGAACCCACTGAATTCGGCGTACTACTGATTCGAAGATCCGCGGATCTGGTCTTGAAAGTCGAAGATATCGAACGTGAAATTTACTTGACCCGCAATCTTGAACTGGGAACATTGGTCGTCGGGGTCGGCCCCTATTTTGCCGCAACCCTGGCCGGAGCTATAGCCGCCAAATTGCATGGGCAGTCTCCCAAGCTGCAGATAAAACTATTGGTCGCATCCTGGAGTGACTTTCCTGAACTGATTCAATCAAGGAAGGTTGACCTAGTTTTCGGTGAACTGAGTGAAATTAAGAAAAAGCCTGATTTTGAAACAGCTGTGCTTCCAAAATTGGAACTGCGTTGGGTCTGTCGAGCTGGCCATCCAATTACAAAGCTAAAGACTATTCATCCCTTGGATTTGACTGCTTACAACTTGGTTGGACCTGCTCTGCCGAGGGCATTTGAGGCCGCATTTCTAAGTTCTGCGGATATAAGAACAAACTCTGCGTGGGCGCGGTCCGGGTTACTGGCAATTGAATGTGACAGCTCTGCCGTATTGATATCACTCATCAAGCACAGCGACACTTTGAGCATGATGCATGAATGCATGATCAAAGAAGAGTTGTCGCGAGGAGAGTTGGTCATTCTTCCGAGGCTAAATGACCAAATCATGGCCGAATACGGAGTGGCGTGGTACGGAGAAAGAGCCTTGTCGTCTGCTGGAAAAACCTTTGTAGATATGGTCTTGTCCCAGGACTTGTCCTAAGGATGCTCTGCATCACCAATCTGCCTTTGACCTGCAACGAAATGGGCTTGCGTTGATAATCCTGCCCCATGACCATCACTTACAAAGACGCCGAGGGCGTGGAAGGCATGCGCTTAGCAGGCCGACTGACAGCCGAAGTTCTGGATTACCTGGCCCCATTTATCAAGCCCGGAATCACTACCAACGCCATCGACAAGTTGGCGCACGATTACATAGTTGACGTACAGCAAGCCATCCCTGCACCGCTGAATTACACCGGTGGCGGCAATACACCCTACCCCAAGTCCATATGCACTTCCATCAACCAGCAGGTCTGCCACGGCATTCCGAACGACAAGCCGCTAAAAAAGGGCGACATCGTCAATGTGGACGTTACTGTTATCAAGAACGGCTGGCATGGTGATTCCAGCCGCATGTTCATGGTGGGCGAGGTGTCCATCGCAGCCAAAAGACTTTGCACCATCACCTACGAAGCCATGTGGCATGGCATCAAGATGGTCAAGCCTGGCGTTCACCTGGGAGACATCGGGCACGCAATTCAGCAGTTTGCCGAAGGCAAAGGTTACAGCGTGGTGCGTGAATTTTGCGGGCACGGTATCGGCCAGGGTTTTCATGAAGAACCGCAGGTGTTGCATTACGGTCGGCCAGGAACTCTGGAGAAACTGGTAGAGGGCATGACCTTCACCATTGAGCCCATGATCAATGCGGGCGGCAAAGACATCAAAAGTGGTCCAGAAAAGGACGGCTGGAGCATTGTCACCAAAGACCGCTCGCTGTCGGCGCAATGGGAGCACACCGTGCTGGTGACACCTACGGGTTACGAAGTTCTGACATTGTCGGCAGGCAGCCCAGCCATTCCTGACTTCGTTCCTGCTCAGGGCTAAATTCAATCCCATGACCGACTTGCAGGCCCTTCGCGCCGAGTATCGGGCCCGCAAGGGGGCTCTGATGAAAAGCATGGCTGCTGTGGGAGTGTCCTCACGCAGCATGCGCTCAACGCTTGGCAAGTTGACAACACTTGCCGACGAGGTGCTGATTCAGCTTTGGACCCGGGCTGGCTTGTCCGCACCATTGGCCCTGTTGGGCGTCGGCGGATTTGGAAGAGGCGAGTTGTTTCCGCATTCGGATGTCGATGTGCTGGTGCTGCTTCCCGACGAGCCCGATATTGAGAACGATACGGAACTCAATAAAAAGATAGAAACTTTTATCGGAACCTGCTGGGACGCGGGCCTGGAAATTGGATCCAGCGTGCGCACCCTGAGCGACTGCCTAGCGGAGTCCTCCAAGGACATCACGGTGCAAACGGCTTTGCTGGAATGCCGTTTCATCACGGGCGACAAAAAATTGGTCGAGCAGTTTTCCAGCGCATTTTTTGCGAATATGGATGCACGGGCCTTCTTCGTGGGCAAAACGCTGGAAATGCACCAGCGTCATACCAAGTTTGAAGACACCCCCTACGCGCTGGAACCCAACTGCAAAGAATCTCCTGGCGGCTTGCGGGATTTGCAGGTCATTCTTTGGGTGGCCAAGGCCGCAGGCTTTGGCGACAACTGGCCTGCATTGGCGGCCAACGGTTTGGCAACCCCCTTTGAAGTACGCCAGATTCAACGCAATGAATCGCTGCTGCTGCAGATTCGCACCCGGCTGCACCTGCTGGCCAACCGGCGGGAAGATCGCCTGATTTTTGATTTGCAGAACGCGGTCGCCGAGTCCTTTGGCTACGAGTCCCATGCAAGTGCAGCAACCAAACGCGGAATGGTTCGGGCCAGTGAATCATTGATGAAGCGGTATTACTGGACTGCCAAGGCGGTAACCCAGCTCAATCAGATCCTGCTGATGAACATTGAGGAGCGGCTCAACCCCTCCACGCACACCGTTCGCCCCATCAACGAGCGCTTCAACGACAAGGCGGGCAACATTGACGTGGTCAGTGATGACCTCTACCAGCGCGAGCCCCATGCCATCCTCGAAACCTTTTTGCTCTACCAGACTACGGTCGGCATCAAGGGGCTTTCTGCCCGTACCCTTCGCGCGCTATACAACGCGCGAGAAATCATGGATGCGAAATTTCGAAGTGATCCGGTCAACCGGGAGACGTTCAAGCAGATTTTGATGCAGCCCAACGGCATTACCCACGCCATGCGCCTTATGAATCAGACCTCGGTGCTGGGCCGCTACCTTTGGGTTTTCCGCCGCATCGTGGGCCAGATGCAGCATGACCTTTTTCACGTTTACACCGTCGACCAGCACATCCTGATGGTGCTGCGCAATATGCGCCGCTTTTTCATCGTGGAGCACTCCCATGAATACCCGTTCTGCTCGCAACTCGCTGCAGGCTGGGACAAACCCTGGTTACTTTACGTAGCAGCCATCTTCCATGACATCGCCAAGGGACGCGGTGGCGACCACTCCGAACTCGGGCAAATAGAGGTACGCAGGTTTTGCAAAGCCCATGGTATTGCGGCGCAAGACTCCGCGTTGATCGAGTTTGTCGTGCGAGAACACTTGTCCATGAGCCGCATTGCGCAGAAATCAGACCTCAGTGACCCAGGTGTCATTGCCGACTTCGCTAGTCGTGTAGGCAACGAGCGCAACCTGACTGCGCTCTACATGCTGACCGTGGCCGACATTCGCGGCACCAGCCCCAAGGTCTGGAATGCCTGGAAAGGCAAGCTGCTGGAGGACCTGTACAAGTACACCACCAGGGCCCTGGGCGGTCGCGCCCCTGACCCTGCCGCAGAGGTTGAGGCCCGCAAGCGCGATGCACTGGTTCAAGTGGCCCTGTACGCCCTGCCCTTTGAAGCCCACAAGCCGCTCTGGGACACGCTGGATGTAGGCTATTTCATGCGCCACGATGCCTCTGACATTGCCTGGCACACCAAGCAACTGTCAAGGCATGTGGCTACCGAGGTACCTATCGTGCGTGCGCGGCGATCACCGGTAGGAGAAGGCCTGCAAATCGTGGTGTATACCCAGGACCAGCCCGACTTGTTTGCCCGCATCTGCGGTTACTTTGATCAGGCTGGCTTCAGCATTCTGGATGCCCGTGTTCACACCAGCAAAACTGGTTATGCGCTGGACACCTTTCAGGTCGTTGGCACCACCGACGACCTTGACGAGCACTACCGCGAACTCACTAGCATGCTGGAAAACGGCCTGAGCCAGGCCATTGCTCTGGCAGGCCCCCTTCCCACGCCCAGCAAGGGGCGGGTATCACGCCGGGTGAAAAGCTTTCCAGTGGCTCCGCGCATCACTTTGCGTCCTGACGAGAAAGCCCAGTTGTGGCTGCTCAACATTTCCGCCAGCGACCGGCTGGGCCTGCTTTACAGCGTAGCCCGCGTGCTGGCCAAACACCAGATCGTGGTGCAACTGGCCAAAATCGCCACCCTGGGCGAGCGCGTGGAAGACACCTTTCTGATCCACGGTGCGCACCTGCAGCAAAACCGGGCACAGATTGAAATAGAAACTGAACTGCTGAACGCGCTAGCGGCTTAGGGGCAAAAAGCCCCTCCTCAACAACCTACGACTGCAATGTAAACCCTTGCGTGGTTCCTACGGGCTGCACACTCCTGAGTCTGCTCGGCCTCAGACCCCGCTTAGCACTGCATCCATGGCGGATATCACTGCATGGGATTGCTCCCGCAATGATGCAATTTCCGCTTTGAGCAAGCGCTTGTCCAGCGGTGCCGCTTCAAATGGCACAAGCATGAATGTTTGGCCTTTGATATTGAATACTGGACACAGGCGACGTGGCAGTTCTTTCACCTGTAGCGATGTAACCGCAAGCGGAACCACCATGCGGGTGGCCAAGCCGCTGAGCAAATCGCTTTGAATGTCCACCACCATTGGATAAATGTCACGCATGCGCGGGCTGGGGTTGTCGTACACGTCAAATTGCATGGCCGCTGGCTCCCGACAATCACCAAATACGCATGTCGTCACACCACAAGCCATTGGCCTCAAAGCGCTGGTTTTGTTCAGCCAACCAGGCGGCATGCGTTTGTTCAAACTGGGCTTTGCGATGGGCAAGTGTCTCGGGTTGGCTCAGCGCTTGCATGGTGAAAAATTGCTGGGCGGACACAATCACCGTGTCAACGCGGCCATCTTTTTCCACAAAAACGGGCTCTGTTTTCGCTTGGGCACAGATGGCACCAAAGCGGTTTTTGGCTTGGGTAGCGGTCACTTGCATGGCAGAGACTCCAGGATAACGAAATGGCTATTTTAGCCAATCCCTGCTAATTGCAGGAAGCACGGCCCCGTCGCTCATGCAGCTAAGCGCTCACAACAAGGCAGTGCCGGTTTGTTCCACGGCTTTCCGCAAATCACCATCCAGTGTGGCCAAAGGCACGCCCTCACGCATGGCAAGCTCCAAGTAAGAAGCATCGTACGACGACAATTTGAATCGCCGGGCCAACTGCAAGGTATCGCCAAGGGCGCGTTCAAAGGTGCTGGTATCTGGCGTGATGAACATTTCTTGAAGCAAGCCCACAAAGGCCGTAGCCCTGGCCTCAGATACGGCACCCTTGGCTTGTGCTTTAACCAGCACATTGGCAACTTCAAGCGACCAAATACCGGGCACCAGCGCTTCGCCAGATTCTTGTGCCAATACCCCCAGCACCTTGGCCGCGTAGTCCATTCGGCTGGTATCGCCGTCTTGCAAAAGCCAGCGCATAACCACCGAGTTGTCTAAAACAAAGCGCATCAGTCGCGCCCTTCGTCTATCAACGCCTTGATGTCGCAGGGAAGCTGTTTCGGCGCCTCCTGCAAAAAAAGTTGCATGCGCTGTGCTGCTTGTATGCCTGCACGCCGCGCGCCACTACCAACAGGCAAAAGATCGGCCACAGGCTCACCCCGTTGGGTGATGGTGAAACCCTGCCCGCCACGAACTCTGCGCAATAAATCTGCCAAATGGGTTTTAGTTTCGTAGGAACCAATCGTTTCGAGCGGCGACATAAGGACCCCGGAATCTGTTGTAGACCAGATTCTAGACCAGTTCAAAGATTCAATACCCTCTTTCGCATGCTCAGCTAATCGTCCTCAGCGGCAGCCACGCCTGGAAACAGCACCTCGGTGAATCCAAACTGCGTGAAATCCCGCACCCGCATGGGGTAGAGCTTGCCCAGCAGATGGTCGCACTCGTGCTGTACCACGCGGGCGTGGAAACCGGATACGGTGCGGTCGATGGGATCACCATACTGGTCGAAGCCGGTGTACTGAATTTGGGACCAGCGGGGCACCATGCCACGCAGTCCGGGCACCGATAGACAACCCTCCCAATCACTCTCTTCTGCCTCACCCAAAGGAGTGACGACCGAGTTGATCAGTACCGTGGGAGGCACCAACGGACGATCCGGGTAGCGCGGGTTGCGGTCAAAGCCACCAAAAATTACCAGCCGCAAATCCACCCCGATTTGGGGAGCAGCCAAACCAGCCCCGTTAGCCTCACGCATGGTGTCGAGCATGTCGGTGATCAGCAAATGCAGCGCGTCGGTGTCGAACTCCAGCACCGGCTGGGCAACCCGCAGCAATCTGCCATCGCCCATTTTGAGGATCTCACGCACGGTCATGATTGTTGAGACTTTAGCAAGCGCAACTTGGACAGAAGCGCAGGAACATCCAACTCCACAATGCTCCAAAGTATGTCGTTGTCAATACCCAGATAACCATGAATCAACTGATTGCGTAATGCAATCAACATTCGCCAAGGAATATCAGCGTAGGCAAGTCTGATATCAGAGGGAATATGGGTAGCTGCCTCACCAATCAGTTCCAGATTGCGCAATGTAGCGTCAAAGCGCAAAACATCTGATTCAAAAGCAGGCTGATTCATGTCGTGTGTAAACAGAACAACTTTTTCGGAAAAGCCAATCATGTCGTCGACATAAAAAAGCCATTCGCGTGAAGCCTTTGATTCAGACACGCACCAAGTCTCGCATTACATAGGGCTTCAGTTCAGGGCGCAAAGCTTTCTCGGTCACCAAATCCACTGGACACCCCAAGGCGTCCTCCAGATAAAACTGCACGCCGAAGAATCTGTCAGAGGTAGCCGGACCGGCAAAACTCACCAAAACATCAAGATCACTGTTCTGTGACGCAGAGTCTCTGGCGGTCGACCCGAACAAAGCCAACCCTGACACACCAAAGCTCTCCACAAGGTAAGGCTTGTGGAGAGTCAGCGCTTGAAGAGCAGTCTCTCGATTCATGGGCGAAGTTTACTGGTTGGAAGCCAGCATCTCCAGCATGGCGGCCTCATCCAACACGGCAACGCCTAGTTCTCGGGCCTTGTCCAGCTTGCTGCCCGCGTCTGTGCCCGCCACCACATAACTGGTTTTCTTGCTGACCGAGCCAGCCACCTTGGCGCCTGCCGCTTCCAGCAGATCCTTGGCCTGGTCCCGGCTCAAGGTGGGGAAGGTGCCGGTCAGCACAAAGGTCTTGCCCGCCAATACCTGAGGCGCTTTGTCTGCTGGCTCGCCTTCTTCCCAGGACAGGCCACAAGCACGCAACTGTTCCACCACTTCCCGGTTGTGCGTCTGGTCAAAGAACGTACGAATGCTTTTGGCCACGATGGGGCCTACATCGCTTACAGCAAGCAAGTGATCTTCCGATGCGTCCATGATGGCGTCGAGCTTGCCGAAATGCTGGGCTAGCGCCTTGGCCGTGGCCTCACCCACATGGCGAATACCCAGCCCGAAGAGAAAGCGCGGCAAGGTGGTTTGCTTTGATTTTTGTAGCGCCTCAAGCAGATTCTGAGCTGACTTGTCGGCCATACGGTCCAAAACCGCAAGTGCTGTGAGGCCCAGCCGGTACAGGTCAGGCAGGGTCCGAACAATGCCCGCATCTACCATTTGCTCGACCAGTTTGTCGCCCAGGCCTTCCACTTCCACCGCGCGTCGCTGGGCAAAATGAAGAATGGCCTGCTTGCGCTGGGCGCTGCAAAACAGCCCGCCGGAACAACGGTAGTCGGCTTCACCCTCCTCCCGCACCGCCACAGATCCACACACCGGGCAGCTGTGCGGCATCTGAAATGCAGCCGGCTCCCCCTGGCGTCTGTCCAGCACCACCGATACCACTTCGGGAATCACATCCCCCGCGCGGCGCACGATCACGGTGTCACCCACCCGTACGTCCTTGCGGCGGGCTTCATCTTCGTTGTGCAAGGTGGCGTTGGTCACGGTCACGCCACCCACAAACACCGGCGCCAGTTTGGCCACGGGGGTGAGTTTGCCCGTGCGCCCCACCTGAACGTCAATCGAGAGCACCGTGGTGAGTTGTTCCTGAGCAGGGTATTTGTGGGCTACAGCCCAGCGCGGCTCGCGGGTGACAAAACCCAAGCGCTGCTGCAGTGCCAAGCTGTTGACCTTGTAGACCACACCGTCAATATCAAAGGGCAGCTGATCCCGCATGGCACCTATGCGCTGGTGGTACGCTACCAATTCAGTAGCGCCTTGTGCAATATCGACCTGGGCTGCAACCGGAAAACCCCATTTTTTTAGCGTCTGCAGCAGCTCCATGTGGCTGCCAAACACCCCAACAGCTTCCTGGGGAGAGATTTCTCCCGCTCCATAGGCAAAAAAACTCAAAGGGCGCTGGGCAGCAATGCCGGGGTCAAGTTGCCGCACGGCACCCGCCGCCGCATTGCGCGGATTGACAAAGGTTTTCTCGCCCTTGGCTCCGGCGGCAATACGGGCGCGCTGACGCTCGTTGAGCGCGTCAAAATCGTCACGCCGCATGTACACCTCGCCGCGCACTTCCAGCACATCAGGCAAGTTCGGGGCGCTGAGCTTGAGGGGAATCTGGCCAATGGTGCGGACATTCTGGGTAACGTCCTCACCCGTTTCTCCGTCACCCCGGGTAGCCGCTTGCACCAGCACGCCGCCCTCATAGCGCAGGTTCATGGCCAAGCCGTCAAATTTGAGCTCTGCCACGTACTCGACTGGTGCATCTGCGTCAGACAGCTCCAATTCGCGGCGCACACGGGCATCAAATGCCTGCGCTCCGGAAGATTCGGTGTCTGTTTCGGTACGAATGCTCAGCATCGGCACGGCATGGCGCACCGGGGCAAACGCCTCCAGCGGCTTTGCGCCGACCCGCAAAGTGGGCGAGTCAGACGTTAGCCACTGGGGATGCGCTTGCTCCAGAGATTGCAACTCCTGAAACAGGCGGTCGTACTCTGCATCGGGCACGGTCGGCGCATCCTGCACATAGTACTGGTGGGCATACTGGTGCAGTTGTATGCGCAAGGCCTGCATGCGGGACTGAATATCGCCGCTGCGGTCTTCTGCCGGGTCGGCAAACAAATCGGCGGTCTGCATCCGCCGAATCAGGAAAACAGCCGCCTGGCCAGTGGCGAGCCCGCCGCCAGATCACGCTGCTCCAGGGTGTTGTAGAGATTTTCCAGTTCCGAGCCAATGGCTTCCATGGTCTGCGGCTCCAGCGGCTGGCCATCGTCATCAGTCACCACGCCATCCATCGCTTTGGCCAGACCAAGCGCGGCTTCGCGCATGCGCACAAAGGCATCCTCAGTGCGCTGGACCTGCGCCACATCCAAATGCAGTGACACTTCGCGAATCGCAGATTGGGCCGGGTCTTCGGCCATAGCGGCCTGGGAGTCGAAACTCAGGACCAAAACCGGCGGAAGCCCCTCCGCACTGGCGGGCAAGACCATGCGACCGGCAATGGCACCTGCCACAAAGCCCAGACGCCCGGAATGCTGATGGATGAAGCCAGGACTCCAGGACGCATTGAGCGCCCGGATAGTGAAACCAAGCTGTGCGTCGTGGGCGCAGGCAAACTGGTCCAGTTCCCGGGCACGGGCAACCTCGTCGAGCATTTCTGGAAACTCGGGGGTAGCGTTGATGGCATCGGCAAACGCGTGGGTCTTCACCACAAACTCGGAATATTCGATTTCGTTGAGTGCTCCAGATCGGTTGGCGAGTTGAACCCCCGCCTGAAAACTGCTGTAGCGCTGCCCTGGCATGGGGCTTTCCCACTCGTGGCTTGTGGTATTGAGCCCCTCGATGGAAAAAGGCTTGGTTCCTGCCCGCCGCGTGGCAGGCATGGCTGCAATAGCTGCTTCACCAGACACCGCCAGGGCCGAACTCTCGAGTGAGAGCGTAGCGATCACATCGATCAAGGCGTCCATGGCCGGGCGCCGTTGCAGGGCGGGGAAGACTATTTCTGGAGAACCACCGGGCGAGATGACTTCACCATCCAGCACCGGCTCCTGAGGCAGGATTTGCCCCCCCTCGGGAGGAGTCTCCAGAGTGGGCTGACGTGGGGCGTTTTTGCGTGATGTCCAGGCACCGTGGGCCACCACGGCCGCCAAAACCAGACCACCCGCCACTGCCAGACCTATTTGTAAATTGCTCATCATTGACTCAGTTCAGTTCCGCCAGCGTAACAGCAGACTCCATGTCCACTGCCACGATACGGGAAACGCCCTGCTCCTGCATGGTCACACCAATGAGTTGCCGGGCCATTTCCATCGCAATTTTGTTATGGCTGATGAATAGAAATTGGGTTTCCTTGCTCATGCTCGATACCAGTTTGGCATAGCGCTCGGTGTTGGCGTCATCCAAAGGCGCATCCACTTCGTCGAGCAGACAAAACGGGGCCGGATTAAGCTGAAAAATGGCAAACACCAAAGCGATGGCGGTGAGCGCCTTTTCACCACCAGAAAGCAAGTGGATGGTCTGGTTCTTTTTGCCAGGTGGCTGAGCAATCACCTGTACCCCGGAATCCAGAATTTCGTCGCCGGTAATCACTAGGCGGGCGTTGCCACCGCCAAACAGCTCCGGGAACATGCGACCAAAGTGCAGATTGACCTGCTCGAAGGTGCCTGAAAGCAGCTCGCGCGTTTCGGCA
>CAJBMJ010000002.1 GCA_903954045.1 uncultured beta proteobacterium
CTCAAACGCCAATTCCGTCGGTACTGTTAGGGTTACTGCAATCTGCGGTGTTTTCGACTTGGAGTGACAAGGGCGCCATTGGCGCCCTTGAATTGCTCCCGAGGTGTTGGGCTAGTTTGCGATCCCAAATAACTTACGCTGATCCTGCCAATTCGCTGGCAATGGTCCCATTCGCATCAGACGCTCTAAATTGACTTCTGGCGGTTGTTCCCCATTGATGATTAGGTCCACAATATCCGGCGCAAGAAACGCCAAATAGATCGCGCGGGTTACATACGAAGCCGAAACTGATTCGAGCGCTGCAATTTCAGCTACCCCAGCGCTCTTCCCAGAAGTCAATCGCCCAAGCCAATTCTGAGATTTCTTCAGCATGGCAATCAATTTGGCGTCCGGTGTTCTGCGCATAGGCATCCCCGGCGCATTCACTATCAGTCGGACGGCCAGCCCGCATCGCTTTAGTTTTGCCGCAACATGGATCACCGGACCTGGCGTAGCCTCCAGTACGATGCATGCAAGTTGGACGGTGACCCTGACCGATTCGGCGCAGACCACGACACGCTCAACGCAGCTTGGTAAATGCTCCCGGATGTTTGTACCAAGCTGATCGGCCAGAGTTCCTGGCACGCTGAAGTGTTTCTCGCACCTGGGCTACAGAACCAGTGAAATGCTGATCTGATTTCAGGTCCTGCATGTTGGCAGTTCATGATCAGTTGCGGGGCCATAGGCTAAAGAGGTAAGATATTGGTCAATAGTTGGGTTGGATTTGTTTTTTCGTGGTCTAAGCACGATTTTTCTTGTGGCGAGAGGTTTATATGATTCAAATGGCGAGTTCCCAGCCAATGGCGGGTTTTAGCTTGTTTGACAGCGTTCCAGAGGACTACTTCCACTTCGGGGCAGGTCACGCCTTTCAACCCAAGGTGGTTCCCGAAATTCTGGGTCTCAAGCGAGAAGATGTTTCCAAGCTGGCGTCTGTTTCTCTGAAGTCGGTCCGCTACGACGATGCTATTCCAGAGCCGGTCCGTGAGCGCTTGGAAGAAATCGGCATCACCATCAATATGGTGGCTAAATTTTTTGATGGCGATACCGATAAGACGGTGACCTGGTTCAAGGCGCGCAATCCCATGCTGGGTGATGTCTCTCCACGGGACATGATTCGCTTGGGACGATTTGAGCGCTTACGAAAATTCATCATTAACGCGATCATCGATAAGGCTCGCCCGCCAGTTCAAGAACCTGAAATGTCCTGATCGGGCAGGTTGCGTTGCCCAAACCCAAGAAGCCCATCATCCCTGCAGCGCGATCGACGCCGGTTGCGCCGCTTGGTATTCGTGAGCTGGATCGATTCAGCAGCGAGTCCATTGACCGTTGGACGGCTTTTTCCAAAGATTTGGACGAGTTAGAGGCGAATCTGTATTTCGCCCTAGAGCCTGAACGGCGACGCTTGCGCGCTGAGTTGATCTCGACGCTTCAAAAGCATCAGTCAACACCCGTTGTGTGTCAGGGATGGGTACGAATTGTTGATTACCAGTTTTCGAATCAGCCGTTATCGAGTGCGGGCAGTCTGACGGGCTATTGAGCGCGGTTCAATGCGGGCATGGACCTGGACCCCGGAACGCTCAGCCCATGGCCAGCGTTGTATCTGGCGGAGGACTATGAAACGGCATATCGGGAGAAGTTTCAGCTCAAATCTTCGGATAAGGTTGACGGGCTAAAGCCGGAAGAGTTGGCACTGACGCATGGGCGAAGCAATTCAACGGTGCTGTTTCAGGGGCGGATTGATCGTGTTTTTGATATGACGGCGCCTCGCCACTTGGATGCTGTGGCCAAGGTGCTCAAAAAAATCAAAATGCCAGATCGCGCAAAAAATTTTGAAAAAAAAGCTTGGCATCAAGCAGTCTGACCTGAACATGATTCAGAGTGGTCAAGGCCTTTACATCGCTGTACTGAAGCACAACTGGAGAGTCCAGCCTGCTCAATTCGGTTTGCCTGCACGCAGTCACATCTTGGCTGAATTGGTGCGTGCTGCTGGATTTGAGGCGATTTTGTATAAGTCGACGATGGGGCCTGGGAAGTGTCTGGCGGTTTTTCCAGAAAAACTGTCAGGGTCTGCCCATATTGAATTGGAAGACAAAGCTCCGCCAGAAGTTAAACACACTCGGCTGGATGAAAACACCGCGGGAGATCTTGCCGGTTGGCATATTCTTCCGCCCAACTTTGGGCGCTGAGGGCGCACACGATTTGCAATGTAAGTGGCGACTTCAGGGCAAGGAAATGCTGATTTGGCGGCCATATCACCCGTGACTTCCCTGCAAGGCCATTTGCAATTCCCTGTTAGGTCAACAAAAGTTCCCTGTTAGTTTTCAGTGGAAATGTTGATGTACTGCTTCAAACCCGCGCAAACACTGGCTATGCGGTAGGTTGGCATGCGCCAGGCCTGCAAAAATTTCAAAAAATCCCTGTTAATTTCCCTGTTGGCGGGAGTTTTCAGCTGAGACTGGTTCACAGTAGACTACACCCACCGCCAATGAGTCTGGGCTCCCCTAACAAGGAGCCTTTTCTTTTTTGCAAAGCACCTCACCGTGCGGGCTGTGGCAGGGTGATGTAACTCTCTGAACCTGATCACAAAGCCATTTAAAGGGTCGGTTACCAACCCATTCTCAGAATGTGCATGTGCTGCCATGCTGCGGTATTGCGAGCTGGTCAATTTGGCCAAGGTTATGATTTGTGAGGCTTGGAGGGAGTGGGCTAGATCGCTCGCAACCTGAAGGTGGACTAGAGGCTGTAGCGTCCGTGAAATCTGCATGAGCCGCTATTTAAATAAGAGCAAATGCCTTGCCCAAGATATCCATCTATTTGTCAATCGAGGATGGATGTGCAGTCGCTTAGGTCAGAATAGCCAATCAGAATCCATGGACTCTCCAATGAAGCTCCCCAAAGGCTTGTACGACCGTCTGATCTACGAGGACGAAGTTGATGAGGTCACCAGCCTGACTAGTCAACACCGTGCACTGGTCGCTGCGCCCACAGTGCACCAGCGGCGCGAACAATTCGTTGCGGAGTTGGTGCACCGCTTGCCGGAACTCCTCGACGCGGCGGTCGCCGGGCAACCTGATGCAAGCGAAAAGGCCAAAGCCGAGATTGAACTGATCCGCCAGCTACTGATGCAACTGCGCCCAGGTGACCAGGGTGAGCGTCTGCCGGCGATGCCAGCGCAGTTGCTCAAGTCTGTTCACGCCCCAAATACCGTAGTGGCGATGCCCGCCACGGGGTTGCGCCACCCCTGGCTGTTTACGTCCGCCAGAGCCGACCCGTCACTGCTGAATGAATTGCGAGCCGAGTTACGCGAGGTTGATCGGGTAGACATTTTGGTCAGTTTCATTACTTGGAGCGGCGTGCGTAAATTGCTCGATGTCTTGGAACAAGTCACTGCGCTCGATGCGTATGGCAATCCGAAGACAAAGTTCCGAATACTGACAACCACTTACATTGGTGCGACCGAGGTGCGTGCGGTGGATGCGTTTGCCAAGTTGCCTGGCGTTGAGTTGCGTATCTCGCTTGATGGACGCCGTACACGCCTGCACGCCAAGGCATGGATTTTTCATCGCGTCACCCAATTTGGCACTGCCTTCGTTGGTAGCGCCAACTTGTCCGAATCCGCATTGATTGGCGGCATCGAATGGACGGTGAAGTTTGCCCAAGCCAGTGGTTCGCCCTTGTACGCCGCTGCGGTTGCCAATTTCGAGACGCTTTGGAATGACAAGGAATTCCAGTCCTATGACCCCGGTAACGACCAGCACCGTGATGCTTTAGTGCGCGCGCTGGCCAACGAACGTGGCCGTGGTGGAAGCGCTTCCTCCACGGCCGGTAACGTGGTGGCACTACAAACTTGGTTTGACTTGCGACCCAAGTCGTACCAGCAAGAAATGCTTGACCAGTTGGCTGCCGAGCGGCGGCTAGGACGTCGCCGCAATTTGGTGGTGGCGGCCACAGGCACTGGCAAGACTGTGGTGGCGGCGTTTGACTACTTGCGGCTGCGTGAGGAGGAGGGTGCCACACCGAAGCTCTTGTTTATCGCGCACCGAGCCCAAATTCTGACGCAGGCGCTATCGACTTTTCGCCAAGTATTGCGAGACCCAGCGTTTGGTGAACTGCTGGACGGCGATAACACGCCTTCGCAATACGAGCACGTCTTTGCCACGATCAACACGGTGCACGGTCGTCGCTTGGTGGAGCAACTGGGTAGCCATTTTTGGCGAATGGTCATCGTGGACGAGGCGCACCACTTGCCGGCCTTGACCTTTGACCAGTTTATTGGAGTGGTGCAGCCGCACTATCTACTGGGGCTGACTGCCACCCCCGAACGCTCGGATGGCCAAAGCCTGATGCACTACTTTGACAGCCGCCCAGACGGCTCGCCCGCAGTATCGCTGCGGCTGTGGGATGCACTGGACCAGCAGTTGCTTACCCCGTTTGAATACTACGCAACCGCAGACGAGACCGACATGACCACCGTGGAGTGGGGACGTGGATCGGAGGTGACTCAGCTTTCCAATATCGTTTCGGGCAACGCAGTGCGCGCCAGAACGGTGGTCAATGCGCTGAATGCCTATGTGGCTGACATGAACGCTCTCAAGGGCTTGGCCTTTTGCGTGAGTGTGGCCCATGCGCACTTCATGGCCGATTTTTTCAACCGTTCAGGCTTGCCTGCTGTGGCGCTGACTGGTGCTGACTCGCAGGATGCGCGAACGGCCGCCGTGCAACAACTCAGCCACGGTGCGCTGAAGATGATTTGCAGCTGTGATGTGTTCAATGAAGGCATTGACATCCCGGATGCAAATGCCATTCTCCTGCTACGCCCCACCCAAAGCCCCGTTATTTTTCAGCAGCAGATCGGCCGGGGCCTGCGGCTCGCAAAAGGTAAAGATGCGTGCTTGGTGCTGGACTTTGTCGGCCTGTACAACAACGAATTTCGCTTTGATGTGCTGCTTCGGTCAATTACCGGAAGTAGCCGCCGTCAGATTGCCGACGAGGTGGCCAATGGTTTCAGTACGCTCCCTGCGGGTGTCCATATTCAGTTCGACCGGGTTGCGCGCGAACGGGTTCTAAGCAACTTACAACAGGCGCTGAATTTGAATGTGGTTCGTTTGTGCGCTGAGTTGGCAGCATGGGCTGCGCTGCAAAGCGGAGGAGCGTCCTTGTTGCTACGCAATTTTTTGCTCGATAGCCAATTGGAATTGAGTGATATCTACACCGGTGGCACCAATGCCCGCTCTTGGACCAGCTTGAAGCGCAGAGTGAATCTGGAGCAGGTCCCATTGGGTCCGCGCGAAGCCGACTTGGTGCGGCGGATTTTCAGTGTGCTACATGCCAATGACCCTACGCTGCTGGCTGCCTGGAAGGGCGCACTGTCGGGCGGGGCCATCGACGCACGCCGAGTCCAAATGCTGGCTTACCAATTGCTACCCACGCGCACGGAAGTCATCGCTCCTGATCAATTTCTATCGCTCGTCTTTGCCAATCCCGTCGCGCGTGCTGAGTTGCAAGAAATCGTTGGCATCCTCCAAGAGCGTAGTGCGTTGGAGCCGGTGACTTTGCCCGGTGCACCGGCCGGTTGGACGCTGGCGCTGCACGGACGGTATACGCGGGCTGAGATTTTGTCGGCTGTTGGTTACCTGACGCCCACTGCACGCCCACTGTCCGACAGTGGTTGCTTGCCCTTAACGGAGGCCATGACTGAAATTCTGTTCGTGACTCTGGACAAAAGCGAAGGGTTTGACGAGCGCGTTCAGTACAAGGACTACGCTATCAGTCCGGAACTGTTCCACTGGCAAACGCAAAACCGCGCTGGGCCTAACAACAATTCTGGGCGACGCTACACCGAGAGCCCGGCAAATGGCTGGAAGTTTCAACTGTTCGTTCGCGAAGACCGTGATGCGGCCTATGTGGCTGTGGGCCCCGTTCAACTGGTTTCCCATGAGGGCGACCGGCCGATTTCAATTACCTGGCAGCTTGATAAGCCTCTGACGGCTGAACTGTTTCGAAAGTTCAGCGTGTTGCGTGGCTGAGGGGGGTGGGAGTGAGTTTGTGGGTCGAATCGAGCGTTAGCCCTTGTATGGTGTGCGCAAGCCGCTATAAAAAGCGTAGTGAATACACTTCAATCCCGCCCTGGCGCCTTAAACACCTCCTTCGCATGCCAATCCAGATACGCCTTCTGCGGTGCATAGGCCGCGCTCTGCGGCCGGATGATGCCGGCTCCGTGGTACGAAAGCACGTTTGAGCGGGTGGCGTCGCCCAGTTGCAGGTTCTGGCTGAAGACCATCGACAGGTTGGCGGGTTCAACTGTGAATGCACCGAGGTCAAATATCTTGTGGTGCAGGGAGCACATGGCCATACCGTTGCTCTCCACGTCCGGCCCATCAGCGGTAAACCACTGGATATGCGCAGCCTCCAGCCCGGCGCTGATGTTGCCGATGCGCAGGTCAAACCCGCACACACAGCAGCGGTACTCGTAGGCACGCAGCACCCGCTCGCGGAAAGCGGGGTCACGCCTGCGGCCTGGCAGTGTGGCGCTGGCAACAATGGCGGGTTCGTTCAGGTCCAGCCCGATCTGCGTCGCAATGTCCACCTGCAGCGTTTCCGGAAAGTGCTGTTGCAATAGTTGCCGCGCCAGGCTGGCGCACAGCGCTTGGTCTGCGCGCAAAAGCGCATCCACCGCCGGTGCAAAGCCAGCCCGCACGCCTTCAGCCCTGAACCAGGTAACGCCGGGCGCAGGGCCCTGTGTCGCAATGGCAATGCCACCGGCGGATTCCAGTTGCCAAATGTTGCCTCCGGCATCGTTGCACAAGTGCCAGAACGGCAGCTGGCGGGTAGCAGGCGCGCTGGCGGTGCCGAATTCGGTCAGCAATTGCTTGAAAGCAGCCTCCACATCTGCAAATGCTGCGGTGCGCGGCTCGTTGCTCTGCAGCCGCCCCAGCCAGAAGAGGATGAGCAAGGGTTTGTGTACCGCCCGACCGCCCCCGGCAGGTGCCATGCGGATATTGGCAAAGGTTTGCAGAATGTCTGCGGGGGTGTGGATGGTGGCCATTACGGTTGCCAGTAAACCGCTTTATCCGGAATCACCCACCGCACCCCGCCACGCGGATCGGGCGAGTCGCCGGTGTAGCGCGGAATCAGGTGAATGTGCAGGTGCGCCACTGTCTGTCCCGCAGCGGCCCCGTCGTTGATGCCGATGTTGTAGCCCTGCGGCGCGTGTAGCGCATCCAATTGCTGCTTGGCCTGGTCCAGAAGGGCCAGCAGGTCGTTACGTTCCGCTACCGTCAGGTCAAAGAAAGAGCCGGTGTGCTGGTGCGGAATCACCAGGCTGTGGCCCGGAGATACCGGATACCCGTCGCGCACCAGCGCGCCTGATGCGTTGCGCAGCACGATGCGTTCGGGAGGCAGGGTGCAGAAGGGGCAGGGTTTGTCCGCTGGCATGCGAAGAAGTCTATCGGAAACGGTTGCACGGTTAGCCGTTTGTTTGTGAGATTGGTTCTGACCGCGTTGTTCTCGGGACTAATTTGCAGTTCGGAACTTGTCAGTACGTTGTCCGGACGATATGATGTAGCATCTTCATAAAAATAGGCCCACCATGTCAGCTGCTATCCATTCCAAATCTGAGCGCATCGATGTGCGTGCCAGCGTCCCCGTGAAGCAGCTGCTTCAGGAGGCAGCGCGTGTGGCGCATAAGAATGTCAGCGAGTTTTTGCTGGATGCTGGCATCGTTGCCGCGAATCAAACTCTGGCAGATCGAACACGTTTTGAACTGAGTGCCGAGCAATGGCTGGCGTTTCAGAGTGCGTTAGACCAGCCCGTTGGCGCCAAGCCCAGACTCAAGAAGCTTTTGGCTGAGCCGGGGTTACTTGGTTGAGTTCGCTTAATTACGAGTCAGTTCGTAAGCTGGCCGCCTCAGACGCTGTTGACTCCTTCGACTGCGGTCAGCCCGCATTGAACCAGTTTTTGCAGCGCTTCGCGCTGGTCAATCAAAAGTCCAACAGTTCGCAGACCTATGTGAGTTGCTGTTCAGGTGCGGTCGTTGGCTTCTACAGCCTGGCCGTGGGCAGTGTTGACCCGGCAACAGCGGCTCCGCGCGTGATCAAAGGCGTTGCTCAGCATCCTGTTCCGGTGATGATTTTGGCCAGGCTTGCCGTGGACCTGCAGCACCAAGGTGCAGGACTTGGCAAAGCACTGCTCAAGGACGCGTTGATGCGCACCGCGCAGGCAGCGGATATTGCTGGAATTCGCGCACTGCTGGTTCATGCCAAGGACGAGTCCGCCAGAAAGTGGTATTTGAATTGGGAGTTCGAGCCCAGTGCCTCTGACCCGTTTCATCTGTTTCTATTGTTGAAAGACATCAAGGCAATGGTCGGTACTGATGGAAGAAGTTGAAAACCTCGACACCCAATGAAGTCGGCAGCACTTTTCGAATCCCGCGTAGCAGGCAGAAGTTTGTCCCCACAGATTGCAGCCGTTTGTTTCTGTGATCCGTTTTGCGCCGCCAGTCGTCAAGAACCCCGCCCAGTGCGGGGTTTTTGTTATTGGCTCCTGACTGCGGCATTCACGGGGGGTGTTGCTATTAAATGCAATTTATTGACAAATACCTATAAATTGCAACATACTCGCATCATGAATCTCCGCACCCATTCCAAGCATGAGCAGGCTGTCATGGAACTTGCCAGGACAAAACCGCTGCTGCGTGCTCGGGATCTGACGCGCCAGGAACTGCCAACCATGGTCCTCACTCGGCTGGTTGCAGATGGAAAACTCCAAAGAGTTGCCCGAGGGGTGTATGGCCTGCCAGGTCTTGCCATCAGCGAACACCGGTCACTGGCGGAAGTGGCGCTGCGTGTGCCGCAGGGAGTGGTGTGTCTGCTTTCTGCATTGCGGGTGCATGGCCTCGGAACCCAGGCACCGTTTGAGGTATGGCTTGCCATCGAAAATCGCGCACCCATTCCAAGGCTTGACCAACCCAAAATTCGTCCTGTTCGAATGTCGGGAGCGGCATTCACCGATGGCATTGAACGCCTGCCGGTCGATGGCGTGAGCGTGCCAGTGTTTAACGCTGCCAAGACCGTGGCCGACTGCTTCAAATACCGCAACAAAATCGGACTAGATGTCGCACTGGAAGCTCTGCGCGACGGCTGGGACCAACGGAAATTCACGGTGGACGAGATCTGGCACTTCGCGACGGTTGACCGCGTGGCCAATGTGATGCGCCCGTACCTGGAAAGCGTGACCACATGAGTCGAAATCTGGCGGCATCGGTTCGCGCACGCTTGAAGCAACACGCCGACGCCAACAAGCAAGACTTCAATTTGACGCTCACGCATTACGGTCTGGAGCGTCTGCTATACAGACTGTCCGTTTCCGAGCACGCCTCGAATTTCCTGCTCAAAGGGGCGCTGCTGTTCACGCTTTGGTATGACGTTGCGCACCGGCCCACCCGTGATGCTGATCTTTTGGGCTTTGGCCCGGATGATGTCGATACTTCGGTCAAGACTTTCCGCCAAATTTGCCTGACCCCTGGCGAAGACGGGGTGGTGTTTGACCCTGATTCAGTCACGGGTTCGATCATTCGCAAAGAGGCAGGCTATGGTGGAGTGCGGATCGACATGCAGGCAAAGCTAGATGGTGCGCGCATCGCACTGCAAGTTGACATCGGGTTCGGAGATGCCGTGACTCCCGCACCACAGGCGATCAGCTACCCGGTACTGCTGGAAGATTTTCCGGCACCACAGCTACGGGCCTATCCAAAATACACGGTCGTCGCCGAAAAATTCCATGCGGTGTGTTTGCTGGGGCTGGCCAACACTCGAATGAAGGATTATTTCGATTTGTGGGTGCTACTGGACGACCCCACGCTTGACACGCCCGAAATTCGCCGAGCAATTGTCGCAACGTTTGATCGCCGCAAAATGCCCATGCCGACCACAGTGCCCATCGGATTTACAGACGCCTTCGCCGGAGATGCAACGAAGCAAACTCAGTGGAAGGCATTTTTTAAAAAGAACCGGCTTGAGCCAATCACGCTGGCCGATGTAGTGAGCAGATTGCGCGGTAGGTTTCAATCGGTCGGGTTCATCTGATCCTGTAAGGCTGTGAACGAGGTGTTGGATTCGAATCCTTGTTCAGGACCAGTAATCAGCTTTCAGGGGTATGTAGCCGTTTATGTGTGTGATACGTTCTGCTCCGCCAAGAACAACGGTCTGTTGCTACATAATACATAGCAGCAGGCCGTTTTCTTTTGTGCAAAGAAAATCCGATGCGCCGTTTGCTCCACGTAGCCACGGCCATCGGTCAAGGCACATCCCGGCACTTGGCACCCTACAAGCGGCGCATTTATGACGTCCAGACCGCCCCGTTAAGCGAAGAAAAATCGAAAGCATTTGCGCTGAATTTGAGGCGTTGCGCCGCCGGTGATTCACGATCTTTCGGCCATCCAAAATGAATTTCGTGGGCGCTATGCTGCTTTGCAATAGAGCGTGATCCTCTCTCCAGATCAGCGATTACAACCAGGTTTGCCTTGCATTGCTGGCGCAGGCATCGTGGCGGCTGCAGCCTGCCGCTTGGCCTTCTTCGCCTTAAGCTGCCCCGCACTCACGTCAGCCTGTGCACCAAGCTGCTTTGCCCGGTCCCGTGCCTGTTTTGCATTGTCCTTAAGACGCTGTATCCGCGCCTCTTCGCCAGTTGTTCCATCAAACTCAAAAAGTCTCATCATCTACCTCCCTAAAACACTATTTATGAGAGGCATTGCAGACTGGTCTGCGATCTACTTTATTGCATTACGTATTTCGGCGACCATGCGTTCAACAGTCGCTTTTTCTATTCCGTAGAAACTGTGAAAAGCAAAAGGTCCACAAGGTCCGCTGATCGGATCGCTACCTCCCTCAACCCAGATCAGTTTCTTCGTCTGAGCTTTCAGTGCATTGAAAAACTGCTCTGCGTCCCTGCTTCTGGACTCTGGGCAGGCGTCTTTGGTGTGCTCAAACAAAAGCACCGGCGCTTTGTACTCCACCTCTCGCAGAATTTCCGTGCTGGGCTTGTTATGCGCCGGGCTACTAAACATGTAGGCCTTAACTCTTGGGCTTGCTAGAGATGCCACATTGCCAAGCGAAATTGCGCCATTGGAATGGCCAAAAATGACTATCGGTCCAGCGAATCGCTTGCCAATTTCGTCCAACACCGCTTGTAGGTCTGTCTTGTGCTCAACACCAGATCGCCACTTGGCATCCTGAATGCCATCTTTGCCTAATCGGTCTGACGGGGCATCGACCACGAAGGTGGCGAACTGTTGAGTCCACCAATGGTCCCTAGATCGTGGTTGAAAGCTGAACGATCGATCAAGCCTGTCGTTGACAATTGACAACACACTGTTGCCACCAAGCAGCATCACCACAGCGGCATCAGCATCCTTTGGCATTTTTGCCACCACGTCGATGAGTACATTGCGCGGACTCGCGACTTTGAAGATCTCTTCGCCTTCTTGTTGCTTCAAAAGCAGCCTAATGTTGTCCTTATTGCGCTTTTCCGCTGACGGCAAGTAGTCATCAGCATCGTCGTATCGTTGAACCTTAATGGGTTCAGCAGAGGCAGCAGACACGGCTCCAAAAACAGCCGCTGTTGCAAGTAGCGCAGATGCAGTCCGACGAAAAATGCCTCCACGACCCTTGCCACGAATCATTCTGTCACCCATGTTTACTCCCTCAGATGAAATCGTGATGTGCTGTATGTGGCACATCAGGATCACATCATATGCGCGGAAGTTATAGGACGCTTATAACGTTGCCACGCCCGTACAACGACTCCAGCAGCCCACGTGCAGCGGCAGGATTTGCAGCCAGCACCACTTTATTTGAAAATGGCTCTTCGTGGCAAACCAGATTCATCCGAAAATTTGAACATCAAATTCTTCAGTCACAAGGTGAGACGATGTACAACCCAGACCACTTTTCAATCAAAAACCTTGAAGTCATGCACAAGATCATCCAGGAGCACCCTCTTGGCGTCCTGGTCACCATGACGCCAGAGGGACTGGACGCCAACCACATCCCCTTTGAACTGAACGTCGAGCGAGGGGCGCTCACAGCACATGTGGCGCGGGCCAATCCGGTCTGGCAGCAATGCAGGGACGGCGCGGACGTGCTGGTGATCTTTCGCGCAAGCGAGGGCTATATCTCGCCCAACTGGTATCCCAGCAAGCATGAGACGCACCGTTTGGTTCCAACCTGGAACTACGAGGTGGTGCATGTGCACGGGCGGCTTACCGTGCAGGACGAGGAGAAATTCGTGCGGGGTGTGGTGGGTCGTCTGACACGCACCCATGAGGCCTCCGAGCCCAAGCCCTGGAAGATGGGAGACTCCGCCCCCGAATTCATCGACGGCATGCTAAAGGCGATTGTGGGCATCGAGGTCACCATTGCTCGAATGGAGGGCAAGGCCAAACTGAGCCAGAACCGGGAGGACCGCGACCGGCTCGATGCGGCTGATGAATTGGTCAGGCAAGGTAACGCGGAATTGGCGCAGGCCATGCGCAAAGCAAAGTAATTCGAACAGCTGCGTACAAGGCGCAGCAACTGGGAAATCTACATGAACATCCGAATGGCCAGCTGATTGGGATGGTGCAGGCTCAAACCGCCCTAAGTACGCAACCAGCGAGCCAAACTCTTGGCAGAGTTTTTGTGCCCGTAGTGCATTGTTGTCGGTCGATGCAATCTATCCCCACTGTACACAGCGCATGCTCAAGGTGCCAAGCTGGAAACCTTCGTAAACAAACCGGGGGGCTTCACCATCACGCGCTGCGCCCAGGGCATATAGCAAGGGCCAATAGTGATCCGGTGTTTGCGCGCCCAGCCTGGCGCCCTCATCGAGACGCTCGTAGCTTGCCAATGCTTTGGCGTCGTTGGAAAGCAGTGCTGCTTTTACCGCAGAGTCAAAGGACTGGGCCCAAGGGCGCGAAGCCATGAGCGCGTCCGCCGCATTCCGGTCAACATGGCGCAGGTTATGCACCACATTGCCACTGGCCAATATCAGAACACCTTGGTCGCGTAGAGCAGACAGCGCCTTGCCCACGGACAGGTGGTACTCACCATCCTGGCCATAGTCAATCGATACCTGAAAAACTGGTACGTCAGCCTTAGGGTACATGTGGTGCAACACAGTCCATGCACCGTGGTCCAGGCCCCAGTCAACGGAAGGCTTGGCGCCCCTTGCAGCAAGCAAACTCGCAGCTTGCCTGGCAAATTCAGGTGCGCCAGGCGCTGGATATTGCATATCAGACAAGGCTTGAGGAAAGCCGTTGAAATCATGAATGGTTCTCGGACGGGCCTGCACAGCGACCTTGGTTTCATTCTGTGTCAGCCAATGTGCCGAAACGACGAGGATGGCGGTTGGTCGACCTATGTCCTTGCCCCATTGTTGTAGGGTGCGCGTAAACGCGTTGTTCCCCAGCACATTCATGGGACTTCCATGCCCTACAAAGATGGAGGGCATGCGACGCATGGGCTTACTCGTGCCAGCAGCCGCCAGATCTGCCAGTCCCGCTAGGGCGCTCGACAGTGTTGCGCTCAGGATGTGTCTTCGGTTGTAGGTCATTGGGTGCGTGAAATAGTGGCCTTCACTATAGGACGCAAACGTCGAAAGCGGTTTCTTTCCAATTGAAGGCACTGTTTCATTTATTTGAATCCTTGGTTGGCATCCTGCAGAGTCGGGAACGGCTGCGGCATGTCGGAAGGAATTTTGGGCATGCAATGTTGAAATAGCGCGCTGCCTAACCACTCGTTTAGCCATGTTTGGACCGCAGAGAGTGGTTGTGAAGCAAACCAAGAGGGATCCACTGCCGCAAATTGCCGCACGAACGGGAAGATTCCGATATCAACTGCGCAGGCCGTACTTCCACCAAGGTAAGTCGCAACACGCAGACGCTGTTCCAGCGGTTCCAAAAACACCTCAACTGCTTGCTCCCGACAACTTTGACGCGCTGCCTCAGCACTGCCTCCATACCCTGATGCAAAGCGTTCGGGGTACTTGTAGCGATCAATTTCATGGGCGTTGAATGAAACGCCAGCCAAAAGCAACGCCATCCGGGCCTGCATCGCAAAAGGGCACCGACGGTAGGTGTATAGCAGGGGTTGATGAAGAAACATGTGGAGTTGCAATTTTCTGGCTGACCGCAGGGGCCGCCTATCCTCGCTCTTGGAGCAAACTGCGAACCTCAGAGGCCATCACAGGCTCATCATAAGGCGCCGATCAGAGATGTGTGGTGGTGCGGGCTTGAGCTTTAAATGGTTGATACTTGGAAAAAACACCCCATTTGTTGCACTATGGTTGACAACTCCCAGCGCAGAACCGGATTCATGGTGCTTCACGGCAATCGCCTTGAAGACCTGCGTGATTTGGCCACCCACTTTCTGAAGTCTCAGCCATTGCTTCCATTGCAGCCGGAAGTGTTTCTGGTGCAAAGCAATGGCATGAAGAACTGGCTGGAGATGGCCTTGTCCTCGGATGACGCCTTGGGCATTTGTGCGGCAACGCGCATGGAGCTGCCGGGCAGCTATCTCTGGCAAATCTACCGCACTGTGTTGGGCGTTGACGCGGTTCCCCACCAGATGCCTTTTGACAAGGCAAGCTTGGTGTGGCGATTGATGCGACTGTTGCCTTTGCTGGCAGGCGAAAACGCTGTCTACGCGCCGCTAGCACGTTACCTGAGTGGCGGCGCTGACGATCGCCGGTTGTACCAACTGGCACAGCAAATTGCCGACGTGCTGGATGGCTACCAAAGCTACCGTGCCGACTGGTTGGGTGATTGGGCGGTTGGACGCGACTGTCTGCGCTCACACGATGGCAAGCCTGTGGTCCTCGAAGCCGCCCATGCCTGGCAGGCGCAACTGTGGCGCGATATTCGATTGGATGTCGGAGAAGTGCTAGCCGATGCGTCACGTTCGACGGTTCACGCACAGTTTATGCAAAAGCTCAAAGGTCTGGTCGAAACGTACAAGGCTATTGGCCAAGCCCCACAAGGATTTCCGCCGCGCATCGTGGTCTTTGGAATTTCATCGTTGTCAATGCAGACCGTTGAAGCATTGGCATTGATAGGTCAAATCAGCCAAGTGCTCATGTTTGTACAAAACCCCTGCCAATATTTTTGGGGCGACATTGTGGAGGGGCATGACCTTCTGCGGCAACAAGTCCGCCATCGGCAACTTGCCAAGCCTTCACGTGCAAGCGTGGTGGGGCATGTCAATGCACTGGTTCCAACGCACACTCTACTGGCATCTTGGGGTAAGCAGGGGCGCGATTACCTGCACCTATTGGATGACTTTGATCGTGTGGAGGAGTATAGGAACCAGGTCGGACGCGTGGATGCCTTCGTCGATCCGGCAAGCGATTTGCAAAATCCGACGCAGCTCGCGCAACTGCAGTCGGCCATTCTGAATCTGAACCCGCTTCCCGCTGCAGCAGCTACGTTATCCCCGGAAGACGAGTCGATCACTTTCGTGACGACGCATTCTGTGCAACGTGAAGTGGAAGTGCTGCACGACAAACTGCTGGCGTGGTTTGAGGCCAATACTGACCTGCATGCTCGTGATGTCATGGTGATGGTGCCCGACATGGAAGCCTTTGCACCGCACATTCACGCCGTGTTTGGTCGCTTTGCACGAGGGCAATCGCGCCACATCCCTTACTCAGTCGCAGACACCACTGTTCGGCAGACGCCCATAGTGAAGGCTTTGGAGCTTTTGCTTTCGTTGCCAACGTCCCGCGTTTCACTTGTCGACTGGCTAAGCCTCCTTGAAGTCTCTGCCGTCCGAGGCCGGTTTGGTTTGGACTCTGCTGAGGTGGACCAATTGCAAACCTGGCTTGCCACAGCAGGTGTTCGCTGGGGGTTGGATGCCAAGCACCGCCAGAAGTGGGGCGTTGCGGCGGAAGTTCCCGGTGCGGACCAAAACACATGGGCATTTGGACTCAGGCGCCTGCTGCTTGGATATGCGGTGGGGCAGGGCAGTGCGTGGGGCGGCACTCTGCCGCAAGCTGCGATCCGAAGCTTGGATGCCCCACTGTTCAGCAAGCTGCTGAATTGTGTCGATGCGATCAGCCTCACGTTGACGGAACTCCATGGCGACAAGTCCTCCGCTGAATGGTGCGCTTTGATGGAGAGCATCGTTGGACGCTTCTTTGAGGCGACCGACGACGCCGAGGAGCGTCTTATTCATCGCGTCCTTGAGCCTTTGGAAATCTGGCAGCGAGAGTGCGACGACGCGCAGTTCGTGTCTTCACTATCGTTGAGCGTGGTGCGTGAACATTGGTTGTCGCAGATTTCCGAGGGAGGACTGCACCAACGCTTCTTCGGCGGCGGCGTGCAGTTTGGCACTTTGATGCCAATGCGCTCTATTCCGTTCAAGGCAATCTGCCTGCTAGGCATGAACGATGGCGACTACCCCAGGCAAACTTCACCGCGTGACTTTGACCTCATGGCGCAGAGCTGGCGAGCGGGTGATCGGTCCCGGCGCGAGGACGATCGGTACCTGTTTCTGGAAGCTTTGATGTCTGCTCGCGAGCGGCTCTACATCAGCTGGCAGGGTCACCGCGCCACCGACAACTCGGAACAACCGCCATCAGTGCTCGTTGCGCAGTTGATCGACTATCTGAACGCGGGGTGGGCACCGAAGCGGGTGGTTCAGGCGCAACCCTTGCAGCCCTACTCTGAGGCCTATTTCTTGAAAGCGTCACCGTTCCAGACCTTCGACCAGGAATGGGCGCGGGTGCATGGCAATGTTGTGAACGAGGGGGAAACCACAGGCATGGTCAGCGACGTTGCTCTGCCGACTGCATTGACGCTGGACGACTTGCGGCAGTTGGCTCGTCAGCCGGTGGAGGTCTTCTTTCGATCCCGCCTGCGCGTGCAGTTTGACGATGTGACAGAGGCGCAGCAGGAGTTGGAGCCGTTTGCACTCAATGGCCTGGAAAGCTACGAAATTGGTCAAACGTTGCTGAAAGCTGGAGATGCAAGCCGTGCACTGATGGAGCTCAAACTCAGTGGAAGCTTGCCGATGTCGGCATTTGGAGACCGTCAGGTAGCCAAGTTTGAACGTGAACTCGATGTCGTACTGGAGCGCCAAGCACTGTGGCGCCAGAAGTTTCCCTTTGAAGGCCCAACTCTGTCGATCGCGTTGGACATCAAAGGCACTCCTGTGACCGGTACTTTGCATGGTTTGTGGAGCGCGGAAGAAAGCAACTCGACCACTGCAGTCGACGTATCGAACCTTTCGCGCTTGCAGATCAGCCAACGGCTGGGGGCCGTGCTTGAAGGCACCGGTGACGACCAGTGTGGTCGAGGGCACATCCTTGCGGGTTTGTGGGTCAACCACTTGGCGGCCTGTGCCTCTGGAATCTGTTTGACCAGCGCGCAGTTGGGGTTGGACGGACAGGTCACTTTTGCACCACTGACCAAGGAAGATGCGCTTGCTACCTTGCAAGCCTTGGTTGAGGCGTATTCGGAGGCCTGGAAGCGGCCGTTGCCCGTGGCATGCAAGACTGCATGGGCCTACCTGCAATCCCAAGCCAAGGCCGAGCGCGTTGCCGTGGACAAACCTGACAAGGTAAAGGATCCCCATGAAGTGGCCCAAGCGATATTTGAAGGGATTTTTCAGATCGCAGGTGAGCTGACATCCTCTGCCTATCTGACACGTGCATTTGACAGCTACCTGGACATTGAAGACGAAATGCCAATGTGGGCAGAGCGGCTCTATGGAGCGATGGCGGCACATGCGAAGTTGAGTTTGAATGTGGAAGTGGAGGCTGCGGTATGACCGAAGCACTGAACACCCTCACGATGCCGCTCAACGGCTTGCGCATCATTGAGGCATCGGCTGGAACGGGCAAGACTTGGACGCTGGCAGCACTCTATGTTCGTCTGGTCTTGGGGCACGGGCGAAGTGGTGGGCAGGAATCTGCTGCGCTCTACCCGCCGCAAATCCTGGTCATGACGTTTACCGATGCGGCGACGTCAGAGCTGCGTGGGCGCGTGCGCGAACGCTTGGCGCAGGCAGCGCGCTTCTTCAAAGAGATGGACGCCGACGGGAAGGCGGACTCCACAGGGGCAGATGACTTCTTGCGTGACCTCCGTGCAGAGTTTTCGGCTGAACAATGGCCACAGTGTGCCCACCGCCTGGACATGGCCGCACAGTGGATGGACGATGCAGCCATTTTTACCATTCACGGCTGGAGCAGTCGCATGCTCAAGAGCCACGCATTCGACAGCGCCAGCCTGTTTCGGCAAAGTCGTGTGGAAGACAGCGACAAGCTTCGCCTGGGTGCCGTACGAGACTATTGGCGCAAGTGGTTCTATTCCCTGACTTTGGACCAATTGGGGGCGCTCAAAACGGTGGGTGCAAACCCCGATGAGTTGCTGAAAAATCTGAAACCTCTGTGGTCTGCAACAGAGAATGCGCCGGGGGTTGTTCTGCCAGTGGGCAAGGACCCGCACACAGTGATTGCTGAGTGGGACACCTGGAATCAGCAGTTTCAGGCTCTGGAAACCAATGTGCGAGGTTTGTGCACGCCTGAACTGATTGCCTTGCTCGACGACGTGATCGCAGCAAAGTCGCTGAAGGGCTACCTCAAGGTTTGGCCCGCAAAGTTGGCACAGTGCCTTCAAGGCGATTCCATCGTTCTACTGAACAAGAAGGACAAGGAGTCCGCTGTCACTTTGCTCAATCGATTCTCTACGACTGCACTGGTGAGCAAAGGCTGGGGCAAGGCGGGCGGGCATGCCATATTTGGACACATTGAAGCGTTGTGTTTGCATTTGCAGTCTGAGCCGGACGTTGCTACTGAATTGCTCAATCATGCAGCGGCGAATGTGGCATTGGCTTACCGCGGTGCCAAGGACGAGTTGGCACAGTTCGACTTCTCAGACTTACTGCAGTGCCTCTACTACGCGTTACAGGCCAAAGATGGGCGACTCGCCAACGCGATTCGACAGCAATTCCCCATTGCCTTGGTGGATGAGTTTCAAGACACCGACCCCTGGCAATACGGCGCACTTTCAAAAATTTACGGCGAGTCTACGAGTCCCGACACGGGTCTGGTCATGATTGGCGACCCCAAGCAGGCGATTTACAGCTTTCGCGGCGCCGACCTCAACACCTACTTGGCGGCACGTGAGAACGCTCAATCGATTTATACCCTGTCTGGCAACTTTCGCTCCACCAAGGAACTGGTTGGGGCCGTAAACCATGTGTTCGAGTATGCAAAGGATCCCTTTGGGGAAGTCCTGTTCGACACCGTGGTGGCGTGCAATGCCAATGCCAAGCCGCTGGCGGTGGAAGGCGTGGCGCAGACAGCTATGACCGTGTGGCATCAGGTCAACGCCAAATCACCCAGAAAAGACATTTTCATTCGTCAAATGTCGGATCTGTTTGCCACACAGATGGTCAAGTTGCTCAACGCCAAAGCGGCGTCACCAGGCGAGATGGCGGTTCTGGTGCGCGACCGAACGGAGGCACGAGGTATTCGCAAGGCCTTGGCACAACGTGGCGTGCGTAGCGTGTATTTGTCCGACCGTGACAGTGTCTTTGCAACCTTGGAAGCGTCGGATCTTTGGCGAGTGATGCGCGCCGTTGCAAACCCTCGCTCAACCCAGGGCGTTCGCGCGGCGTTGGCGACGCGGCTGTGGGGTCTGCCATTTCCGCAGATTGAAGCATTGATTCAAGATGAGCAGGCCTGGGATGCGTTGGTCGATCAGTTTCATGGCTGGCGGGCAGTGTGGCAAAGCCAGGGTTTCTTGCCCATGCTGCACCGCGTGCTACATGATCAATCCATCCCTAGCCGCATGCTCAATGCACAGGCATTGAACTCGGACGGCGAGCGCCGCTTGTCGAACGTGATGCATCTTGGTGATTTGTTGCAAACCGCCAGTGTCGGGTTGCAAGGTGAGGCAGCCTTGATTCGTTACCTCGAGCAGCAACTGCAGAACCCCAAGGCCAGCGGCGACGCCGCACAGATGCGCTTGGAGAGTGATGCCGACCTGGTGCAAGTGATCACGATCTACAAGTCCAAAGGGCTGCAATACCCCTTGGTGTTTCTCCCCTTTGTATCTGCCTATAAGGCCGAGAAGAAAGATAGCGCCACGGATGATTCCGAGCGTCTTGCCGAAGATGTTCGAATGCTCTATGTGGCACTGACGCGGGCAGAGAAAGCATTGTGGGTCGGATTGACCGAGGTGAAGGGAGATGTGGATGGGACATCACCGCAGCCCAAGAGTGCGGTTTCCAAGTTATTGCAGCGGGCGGTGCCAGGTGATTTGGTGCAAAAGCTTCAGACTTGGTCCGAATGCACTGACATCGTTGTCGCGGCAGCACCGAAGCCGGATGCAAACCAATTCCGCCCTGATGTGGCAGTCAAAGAGTGGAAGCCAGCGCTTGAACCCCAACGCAATATGGTGAGTCGGTGGTGGACTGCGAGCTTTAGCGCCTTGACGCGGGACTTGGGTGCGCATGCTGGTGGTGCTTCCATGCTGGGTACCGACCGCGATGAACGCATCGTTGATGCACAGATTGACAACAACAAAGTCAGGACGCCATTGGATGTAGGAAACCCCACTACCGGTGCTGTGCTGGCGTTCAATGACTTTCCCGCAGGCAGCACCTATGGAACCCTGCTGCACGACGTGCTGGAGTGGCAGTTTGATCGCAGTTGGCCTATAGCGACTGCATCACCTTCACTGGCGATGAACAGCGAATGGGAAGCAATGTTGGACAGGAAGACACGGCATCTGAAGCTGGATGAGGCGCAAATCACGCTGCTGGGCCAATGGGTCAGGCAACTGGTGCAAACCGCTCTGATAGTGCCTGGTGTATCCAAAGGTGAGAAGCCACTGATCCTAAGCGAACTCCATAGCGGCAATGCCTGGGCTGAGATGGCGTTCACACTGCCCGTTCACAGGTTGGGCGCGAATCGTATTGACGCATTCATTGGTGGACACGTTCTTCCAGGCCAGAAACGTCGGCCTCTTCAACCCTTGCAACTCGAAGGCATGCTTGTCGGATTTATGGATCTGGTGCTGGAGCATGAAGGGAAGTACTTTGTGCTCGATTACAAGTCCAACCGCCTTCCCTCCTATGGGCTTGAATCCTTGCAAGAGGCCATCCTCGCGCACCGCTACGACGTGCAATACACACTTTATGTGTTGGCCCTGCATCGGTTATTGAAGTCTCGGTTGGTGGCCTATGACTATGACCAGCATGTAGGTGGTGCCATCTATTGGTTTCTCCGAGGTGTCGATCAACCGGGAACGGGTGTATTCACTGATCGACCATCCAAGGAATTGATCGAAGCGCTGGATCATGCGTTCTCACAAAACGTTGACGCATTGGAGGTGGCGGCATGAAGCCCGTGGAAGCAAAGGCCCAAGCGCCGCAGTTGCCGTTGACGGGATTGGACACGGCATTTGCCAAGTACCTCCAGGAGGTGCGACCCAGTGGCGATCCTCGACATCAAATGCTTGCAGCATTAACTAGCTACCAGTTTGGGTGTGGCCATGCCTGCCTGGATCTGGAGTTGTTGTCGCAAAAGGGTACTGATGCGTTGGGTTGGGATAGCGCCGTCAGCCCAATGCTTGGCACCGGACTTTCCGAATCCGCGGCTTCGATCCCCTGGATAGTGGGTGAAGGAAGTCCTCTGGTTCTCGATGGGCATCGTCTGTACCTTCGCAGAAACTGGCATGCGGAACAGAGCATCCGTAGCGGCATGAATGCAAGACTGCAGCAATGTTGTGATGTTCCTGAGAACCTTCGCGAAATGCTGGACGCACTGTTTCCTAAACAGGACGTAAACGATGGCGTAGAAGGGCAGTCTGTCAGTTTGATCGACTGGCAAAAGGTGGCTTGTGCGCTTGCCGCAAGAAGCCGACTGACTCTGATAACGGGGGGGCCTGGCACTGGAAAGACCACGACGGTCGTGCGCTTATTGGCGCTCTTGTGGACCAGTGCCAAGCGGGAGGGGCGTGCGTTGCGGGTTGCGTTGGCGGCCCCCACTGGCAAAGCCGCGGCACGCTTGGGTGAGTCCATTGCGACCGCAATGGACCAATTGCCTGCCGAGATGCGTCCTGAGACCGTCGCCAAGGCGGTGACGCTGCACAAACTGTTGAAGATTCGACCGAATGAGGTCGACGCGGTATCCCCGGAACTGGCCGCTGATTTGGTCATTGTGGACGAAGCATCCATGATCGATCTGGAAATGATGGCACGCCTGCTAGCCGCTGTGCCGTTGACAGCCAGTCTGATTCTGCTGGGTGATAAGGATCAACTGGCTTCGGTTGAGGCCGGGGCGGTGATGGCCCAGTTGTGCGAGGGCGCTGAAACTGGGCGATACGCATCGGAGACGGTGTCTTGGATTCAGTCAGTTACTGGCTGTGATCTAACGTCCTTTGCCGGTTCGGGCGGAGAATTAGCACAACAAACGGTGATGTTGCGGTTGAGTCGGCGGTTCAATGATGACAGTGGAATCGGGTTATGGGCTAGAGCTGTGAACGCGGGGGACGCTGCGAAAGTGCGGCAGCTTTGGCTTGCAGCACCAGAGCACGCAGCCGAGTCCGATAGCGTTGTTGACAGACTGAATTGCTCCACCCCTCATGACGCGTGCTTAGGCGACCTGGCCAATGCCGGGTGGTTGGACTGGCTGGCAACGATGAAATTGCTGCGTGGCGAGTTATGCAGCGACGAACGAGCCTTAACAGCGTTAAATGACTTCGCCAAGTTCCAGGTCCTTTGCGCAGTACGTGATGGTCCCTGGGGTGTCGGGTCAATTAATCAACGCATAGCCGCAAGCCTGGGCTCCAGAGACGATGGATGGTATGCGGGGCGACCGGTCATGGTGACGCGCAATGACTACAACTTGGGGCTGATGAATGGCGATGTGGGGCTGTGCTTGCCACACGCAAACGGACTCAGAGTCGCCTTTCCTGATGGGCAAGGTGGCGTCCATTGGGTACTGCCATCACGCTTGGATGGCGTAGAGAGCGTGTTTGCGATGACTGTTCACAAGTCACAGGGCTCTGAGTTCGACCATGTCTGCCTAGTGCTGCCGGAGAAACCCGTTGCGGTGCTAACGCGTGAATTGCTCTACACCGGCATTACCCGCAGCAAAACGCGATTGACATTGGTAGTACCTAAACAGGACGTTCTTTGGCGTGCAGTGGCGTCCAAGGTATTTCGAAGCGGGGGATTGCGACAAATTTCCTCGAGTATTTTCAGCCCCTGAGTCGCGAACTTTTGCTTGTGCGTTGTAAAGACTCGGCGGGTTGGGTGTTTAGTTCTTGCTAGAAATAGGGCTACGCAACTAATCGTATCGAATTTCGGGCTTGCGCTGGCTCAAACGGCGCATTCGATCCATAATTGCTGCACTGCAACAAATTATTGAAGGTCCATCATGTTCAAAAATACTCCTTTCGAAGCAATCGCAAAAACAATGTCCGAGTCGGCACCCAAGTTCAACCCATCCGCGGTTCAGGATGCCATCAAACCTGCGCAAGAAAACCTGAAAGCCTGGGCTGATCTGGCCCAAGCCCAGGCCAAGGAAGTACAGGCTGCCATGACAGAGACCGTGGAGTCCATGAAGAGTGCCAAGGACCCGCAGGCTGCCTTTGATGCTTTCAAGGCATCTGCAGAAGCAGGAATGGCCTTGTTTGCCAAAAATCTGAAGGAAGCTTCTACACTAAGCGTCGGTCAGTTTCACAGCACAGTCGATGCCATTGAAAAGGCACATCCTGCACCTGAGACCTTTGCTGCCGTGGCGAAAAACTTGAAGGCTGCCGCTTCCACCGCAGAAAATGCACTGGATACAGCGATGGAAAAAGGTGCTTCTTTGGCGGCTTCGGTTGCTCCAGGATCTAAATCCAAGAAAGCCCGTTAATTTTTCTCTGAACACCTGTGCGGCCTCGCTAGGCCGGACTGCAAGAAAAAAGCCGCTTCCTGGAAGCGGCTTTTTTGTGTCGAAATAGTACGCAATCTGCAGGTCAGTCCTTGAGAATCGCTATTTCAGTGTGCCAGTTGCGCGGGTTTTTCTCGGTGTTGGGACCTACGAGGTAGTGCTCCACCCGACCAACCCACTCGATTGCATCCCCTACGCCATGGTTTTGCCATTGAATGCCGTGCTCAGTTGCCCAGTCGAGAAGCATGCCTGAGGTCTTGTAAAGCGTCTCATAGGGTCCGCGATGAACGGCGATGAGATAGGTGCCCGCAGGCAGTTCGTCAAATTCAATTCGGTCGTGGTAAGCGGTATGAGGGGCTATGGGGTAGCCAACATGCACCTCCATAACTCCTTTGGCAGTGTTCATGGAAAGATAGCGAATCAGAGCAGGACCTGTAACGGCGATCTTTCGCTTGGTGAGCCAGTTGTGAACTTCAAGGTACAAAGCTACAACATCGGTATCTTCGATGTCGTGCCCCACTTGGACCCGAATCGCTGCATAAGTCTGGACTGGGAGATTTACCTCTAAAGGGTTAAAGCTCATTGGGAAACACTTTCCGAAGAAGTCATCGGTCGACGGTTGGGCAAACAGAGTTACCCGGTGGGTGACTGTGATTATCCGATGGTTCAGTATGGCCGCAATGTGCCGATAAAGACTGCAGGTCAATGCCAAAAAGGTGCATTGCCCATGGCGTCGGCACAAAAATGTACCAAATACACAAAAAGGTTTCGCTCTCTCGCTTACCGCTTCGGTCGGTAGGGATTGGCTTTGCCTCACGTGCGCTTGACGCTACAGTGCCCCAGGTAGTCGTCAATGATGGACATCAGAAGGAACTGGGACAGTTCATTCCTGCCGTATACCATTTCAATATGCTTGCCGATGACCTGCGTATGCGGGGCTTCAAGGAGGCTATCGCGGTCACGGTTCGACCTGGGCACCGGGTGCTTGAGCTAGGTGGTGGAACAGGCGTGCTGTCATTTTTCGCAGCGATGGCTGGCGCGGAAGTGACATGCGTTGAAAAAAATCCGGAACTTGTCCGAAGGGCGCGCGCCTTCTTGCATTCCAACGCAATGGAAGACAGGGTGACAGTGGTGCAAGCGGATGCGTTTGACTATTTGCCGCACCACCCAGTAGATGTTGTCATTTGTGAAATGATCCATGTGGGTATGCTTCGTGAGAAGCAGCTGCTGGTGATCGACTCTTTCAAGCGCCGATACCTGCGAGCATTCGGTCCGCCTCTTCCACAATTCATTCCTGAGGGTTTTTTTCAGGCCGTTCAGCCTGTGCAGCAGTGCTACGACTTTCATGGGTACTGGGCTCCGGTGGTCCTGTTTCAGGATCCTGTCGTGGAACAGCCTCGCACAGTAGTTCTAGGGCAGCCCACGGTGTATCACTCTGGTACCTATTGCCAGGACTATTCACTGGATTGTTCCTGGAACGGTCCGCTGGAGTTCTCTGCGGCAGGAGTGTTCAACGCCATTCGATTGATAACCAAGAATGTGCTTACGGTCATCGAGGCAGAGCGAAGAACCGTAGACTGGACCAGCCAGTATCTGGTGGTACCTGTTGACCTACCATTGGCCAGGGAGCAAGGTGATATTTCTGAACTGTCATTTTCATACCAAGCTGGCGACCTGATAGAAACTTTGTTGCCGAAGGTGGCTGAGCCCCAGCCCTGGCCCTTGCGAAAAGAAGCCTGATTCCTTGTTGAATCCTACTCTCGGGCCATCGCCATCCACGAGGCAAATGCAACAAAGACTCCGCCTGTGATGCGGTTAAATGCTTTCATGACAGTGGCCCTTTGCAGGTAGTGCGACAAACTCTTGCCGCTCAATGCATAGACAAAGTACCAGCTGACTTCAATGACAGAAAAGGTAAACAACAAAATCGCAAATTGGGAGAGCTTGGGTGCCTCAGGGTCGATGAACTGCGGCAGGAAAGCTGCCGCAAAAAGTAAGGCCTTGGGATTGCTGGCGGCAACCAAAAAGCCCTGCCGATAGATTGCCCATGGTTTCTCTTGCGCAATGCAAACGACTGCCTCGCCACCAGCTGATTCGGATACAGGCGCTTGCCAACTCTTGACACCCAAATAGGCGAGATAAGCGGCTCCAGAGAGCTTCAGCAGGTCAAAAACTGCAGGGAAAGTCTGCAGCACTGCCCCCAATCCGGCGGCAGAGATACACATCATTGCAAGCAATGCGGTCATGCAACCCAACATCGTGACAATGGCAGCTCTGAGACCGCTTCGGGCACTGACTGTCATCACCAGAAGCATGTTGGGGCCAGGTGTTGCGGAGACCACAAAGGTCATCAGCACAAAAAGCCACCAAGTATGCAAGGTCATCGGTGCAATTCGAAAGGTGGATACTTCGGCTGCGGCGACTTACTTTTCAATGGAAAGCAGTTCCACTTCAAAATTAAGCGTAGCGTTGGGCGGCACGGCACTTCCGGCGCCTCGCTCACCATAGGCCGTGGCAGGTGGGCAGGTGAGGGTGGCTTTGCCTCCCACCTTGATCTTCTGCATGCCTTCCGTCCAGCAGGGAATGACGCGGTTCAAGGGGAATGTTGCCGGCGCGTTGCGCTTGTAGGAGCTATCGAATTCTTTTCCATCGGTCAGAGTGCCACGGTAGTGCACTTTGACCGAGTCAGTGGCTTTGGGCTGGGCACCGGTACCCATTTGGGTGTGGACGATTTTTACACCGGACGTCAGTGCTTCGGTTTCAGCGGCTGTGGCCGCACCTGTGACGCCGGTCAAAGTAAGGAAGGCGATCAATGAAAATTTCAAGTTGCGCATGGTTTGTAGTGCAGGTAAGTACATATGGGAACAACGCGCATTATCGGTGCGCATTAGACTTGCACTCACAACGAAGGTGATAACAACATGGACAACTCAAGCTATAAATCCTGGACGATAGCGGCACTTGTGTTGCTGTCACATGCGTCGTTTGCAGAGCAACCCAAGCGCGATCTGACCGTCGAGCTGCGGCAGATAGAAGA
>CAJBMJ010000003.1 GCA_903954045.1 uncultured beta proteobacterium
TCGCTCGCAATCCCTTGCGAGCCGGGGAAAAGCTAGAGATTCGAATCGACCAGCAGTTGCGCGCAACGAAGAAGAATCGTGCACTTGTTCGATCATTCTTCAAAACGCCATCTGTCGCCTATATTTCGGACTGCTGAGTAAGTGGTACTACGCCAAGCCTGATGGTGGCGCACCCTATGGTCACTACGACTATTCGGCTCCGAGCAACTTCAATCGTGCCTGGGTCATTGTGGGCGATGACAGGGGCTTTTATCTGTTCAATCAGTGGGACCTCATGTTTCCGTTTATGGGCGGACACTGCTTTACGGATTTCCATAGCTTTAGAACCGCTGACGCCTTCAACACCTTGCTCGCTGCCACAGAAAACGATGGCAATGCCTCTTCCGCTGTCCAGTTGGGGGCTGATGGAAACCAGGGCTTTATTCGCTCCCTGGACTTCAGTGGAAAGGTACTCATGCGCAGCTATACCCAGGTGGGCTCCAACGTCAAAGCGGGGTTTTGCAGTCTGAATATTGCCAACAACCAGTCGGTCTCAGGATACAACTGCGGGCTGCCCTATCCCAACGGAGCGGACTACGCCACCGTCATCCATCCGGTCTACCTCAAACAAGAAAACGCCCACCTGCGCGGGATGATGCCTGGCATGTTCTGGATCCTCAACGACAACCCCGGGTTTGAGACCGGATCGGTGCTCTCAGGGGTGACGGGCTACCCAGGGCGACAGTTCAGGGTGGTCAAGGCCGCCATCATTGGCAGTTCGGCCACTGGCTTTGTTGCCTTTGATGTGACGGGTCCCTGGTGGTGAATCAAGGCCGAATTCCCTGACCAGAAATCAAAGGACTGAGACTGAAGGAACACCTCCATGGCAAGCTTTAGACACTGGCGCTTGAACATCACCCGCTGGCGGGACAGCGGCGCACCGACAACATCGAGCAATGCACCACGCATCAGTGAGATGCGACTGCTGGGAGACCATGCAGATATCGTGAGTCCGATCATGAGCGGATTTAACATTCCTGCACCCTACGTGGTCAGTGGATCGAGCCAGTACGCTTCTGGCTTTGAGCCCTGGCGGGCGTTTGATGGTGTTGCCTCTGACTCCAGTCGCTGGCACGGGGCAACGGGTCTTGCGGCACCGGCCTGGTTGCAGGTGGACTTGGGCGAGCCCATCAATGTGTACGGCATTGCATTAGCACCAGATGGTGCGGCAACGGGCTACAACCTCATGGACTTCAAGGTACTGGGCAGCAATACGGGTGCCTTTACTGGTGAAGAGAGTACCTTGCTCTCAGTAACCGATGCTACGGACTGGGCGGCGTTTGTGCTCAAGACATTCTCCTGGGAGACCTTCTTGCCCTTGGGTGCGAGTGGCTTAGGGGCATTGGTGGGCAGAACCATGGACGCGCCCCTGGAGGCTATTGATGTTCTTGGGGTACGTACCAAGACCTACCCCAGCCTGCAGCGCAATGTAGTGGTCCTGGACGGCTCAGGCCAGATCACCGGAACAGTGAAGAACGCCCCATCCACCCCTGTCCGCAGAAAAGTCCTCCTCATGGACGAGGCTACCCAGCAAACGATCCGGGAAACCTGGAGCGATGCCGTCACTGGTGCCTATTCATTTACCCACATAGCAATGGGCCGAAACTACACCGTGATCAGCTACGACCATACGCTGGCATTTAGGGCGGTGGTGGCAGACCGGGTAATGGCTGAAGCGATGATTGAAGCTCAGGTGGTGTGAGGCCATGGCATTGCAAATATCTGCGGCCCACAGTCTTGCACGCCTGGCAGGAACCCTTGCCTTTGCGGATGCGGGAGTGCAAAACAGCCGAATCCGTCTCTACGCTACTCAGCAGCCCAACTTGGGCCAAGACCCCGGTGACTTGCCGCTGGTGGAAATCCTGCTGGCCAAGCCTTGCGGTGAGATAGGAGTCACGGGGCTTCAGTTGATTCAAGCACAAGCCGGTGGTGACATGGTGAGCATGACTGGAGTGGCAGTGTGGGCACGCTGGATCAATGGCAATGAAGAAATCGTAGCCGACGGGGTGGTCAGTGATGGGGCAGGGGAGGGCGACTTCAAGCTCGCAGGGACCACGGGGACACAGCTGTACGCCGGAGCCAGAGCATTGCTTGGACAAGTCACATTGATTTAAAAGATACGAAGAAACAGCAATGCGCAATGTCAATAAACGTCAGCGCATAAGCACATTGTTGGACAGGATGGTCCGTGCCAGAAAACCTCTCCTTCGCTGACCCACCTCTCACCGGGCAGCCGGTCACGCTGCAATTTGGCGCAGCCGCAAGCCTCGCCGACTTGGTGTTTGGCCGCACACCCGTCTCGGGTGGTCCAGTCAGTCTGGTCTTTGGGGAGGAGGGAAGTGGACAGCACCCCGATGTGAGTGTGCACTTCGAAGCTATCCTTCCTGCCTTGGGTGGCTCGGTGGGAATTGCAGTAGGAATTCCGGTGGTCATTGCGGCTAGCCTTCCGGCAATCGCTGGAAATGCCCACGTCACTTACCTGTCGGATACACAGAGGCCTTTGGTGGGGCGGGTGCTTGGCAGAGCGCAGTTGGCTCGCCAAACGGAATATGGCATTGCGCATCTTGAACAGCATTCGCAAAGGACCAATGCCGGTCACATGGATATTTCCCAGGATGCCCAGGCCGTGGACTCCAGTTGTAGAGTGGCCTATGCACAGGCGCTGACCCGACCTTCGAAGTTGCAGGTCCGGTTTGAAGATGGATTGCAAAGGTCAGGAGTGATGTCGGGGCTGCTGCAAGACGCTGTGCGTGACCCTCAATCCCGTCGTGATCTGTTTGCAGAGGGTTTGCAGTTTGGTGGGACCCAAGCACGTGGCCTGTTTGAGGATGGGCTCAAGGACCGGCGGCTGTCAACGTTTGGCGTCTGGGCCAGTGCCTTGCATAGAGGTCTTGGTCTGCAGACTCAAGCTGGCTTTGCAGCACGTCGCAATGCGGGACGCCGAGGCAAGTTCCAGGAAGCCTGGGTTCCGCCGCCCGGGCGATATGTGCCTCCTGTGCCTCCCGTTGTGGTGCCACCGTACTGGGGTCCACACCTAATCTATGAGTGCCCACCGCGGTCAGAGCTACAGCGTACCTATCTTGTCTTTGGGCTCACGCGTTGTGAGGCAGAGCCTGTCGGCCCTGTTCTTGTTTCCGTCAGAAGGGTTTACTACGTGATCAACGATGTGAGTTTGCATCGGGTGGTGGGTGAGACGGCCGTGGAGGAAATTCCCCTCATCAGCCTGGGACTCAACACCGATGTGTCGTCCTGGACCTGGGGGTTTGATGCAGTACTGCCCCAGAGTGCGCAAAGCCTGCTGGAACCCTCAGTAGGCGGCGCGACTGTTGCCCCACTGGAATTGCTTGCCCGCATCAATGGCCGGGAATACCGGCTTCTGGCAGAAACCCTGGAGCGGCAGCGCAGCTTTGGTGAATCTACCTTGCATGTAACCGGCCGTGGTCGCAATGCGGTCCTGGGAAATCCTTATGCCCCGGTACAGACCTTTACGCAAAGCCAAAATCGCACTGCGCAGCAGCTGATGGGAGATGTGCTTACGGTCAACGGGGTGTCCATGGACTGGAGCGTCGACTGGGGTCTGGTGGACTGGAATGTGCCTGCAGGAGTGTTTAACCACCAGGGCACCTGGATGGAGGCACTGTGCGCAATCGCAAATGCCGCCGGTGGAAGCATTCGGCCGCACGCCACCGCCAAAACGGTAACTGTGGCACCCCGTTATCCAGTTGCACCATGGGAGTGGGGCACGGTCACGCCGGACTTCGAATTGCCGGTTGATGCGGTGCAACGTGAATCCCTGCGCTGGATCGATAAGCCTCTGTACAACCGCGTGTTTGTGTCCGGTGAGGGCCAGGGCATCCTCGGGCAGGTGACGCGTGCTGGTTCGGCTGGAGATTTGTGCGCACCTATGGTGGTCGATGCATTGATCACAGAGAGCGCAGCGGCCCGTCAAAGAGGCATGTCGGTTCTGGCAGAGGGTGGACGCCAACTGGAGATCAGTTTGCGCATGCCAGTGCTTGCCGAGACTTCGATCATTGAACCCGGTGCGTTTGTGCGCTACCAGGACGGAGGTAGCAGTCGCATTGGCTTGGTGCGCAGTACCGCAGTGCAAGCGGGTTTCCCCGAGGTCTGGCAGACCTTGGGGGTGCAGGCGTTTGTATAGCCAGAGTCCACCGTCAACGGATATCCAATTGATGTGTCGAGAAACTCCTCATGCATAACCTGTTTGCACAGTTCCGTGAGTTGCTGCCAAAAACCGCGTTGCAAGTTGGCGAAATCACCGCAATCGAAACTGGAAGTGTTCTGGTCACCTTGCCAGGTAGTGGAAGCATTCGCGCCCGCAGTGCCTTGGGATCTGTCACCGTAGGCCAGAAGGTCTTTGTGCGCGATGGCGTTGTCGAAGCCCTGGCGCCTAGCCTGCCGATCGAAGTAATCGACATCTGATCCTAGAGGACTGGAGGTCCAAGACGTAGCAACGGCCACAACAGAAATCCCAAACCCCAAGCCCGTATCCATACCCGCCTCGTGGTGGTGTCTGGTGCGGGCTTTGTCATGTCTATCAACCGCCCTTATTCCAACCACCACGAAAGCAAAGGAGCCCCCATGGGAATACAACCTTCTGAAAACGATCCTTCTGGGGCCCCTGTGCCCCCACGACCCAGCACCGAACGACGCACCATGGTCACACTGCCTCACGAGGAGTTTGAAGAACTGCTCGAGCGCGCGGCAGAAAGAGGTGCCGAGCGCGGTGCCAAGGCAGCATTGCACCAGGTCGGGCTCGACGGGGAGGACGCGGCGCATGACATCCGGGAACTGCGCAGTCTGCTGGACGCCTTCAATGAAGCGAAAAAGACTGCGGGTCTTACGGTCATTCGCATGGTGATCACAGGCCTTGTCATGGCCTTGCTCACTGGTACCTTGATCAAGCTCAAGCTCTTTGGAGGTGCCCAATGATCGAGACACTGCTGGGTGGATTGTTAGGTGGAGCGTTTCGACTGGCACCCGAAGTTCTCAAATGGCTGGACCGCAAAGGTGAGCGTGGTCATGAACTTGCAATGCAAGACAAAGCCCTCGAGTTTGAAAAGCTGCGGGGGGCTTCGCGCATGGCTGAGATTGGAGCCAGTGCAGATGCCGCCTGGACTACCGGCGCAATGGATGCCTACCGTGAGGCCATAGTGGCTCAAGGCCGTCCGTCCGGCGTGAAGTGGGTAGATGCCTTGTCGACCAGTGTGCGTCCCATCATCACTTACTGGTTCATGGCGCTGTATTGCAGTGCAAAGTTTGCTGCGTTTGTTGCGGCCATGAATGCTGGAGCGGGGTGGGGTGAAGCCGTGATCAATTCTTGGACACAGGCGGATCAGGCCTTGTGGTCTGGGGTGCTGAACTTCTGGTTTGTGGGCAGGGTGTTTGAGAGAACCCGGTCATGATTGAAGTTCCACAAGCAGCGATCGATTTGGCTAAGCGGTTTGAGGGTTTCCATCGAGTGGCCAGGCAAGATCCTCATCGGGCTTATCCATACATCTGTCCTGCAGGATTCTGGACGATTGGGTATGGGCACTTGTGTGCGCAGACGCATCCTCCTATGTCCATGGAAGAGGCTGAAGAGATACTAGCTACTGATTTGCAGGTAGCACTGAAGGCAACTTTGCGGTATTGCCCGGTTTTGGCCACTGAGCCCGAACACCGACTTGCGGCCATAGTGGACTTTACGTTCAATCTGGGGGCGGGGAGGTTGCAGATGTCGACCTTGCGAAGGCGGGTCAATCAACAGGACTGGGAGGGTGCAAAGAGGGAGCTTGGGAAGTGGGTTTACGGGGGAGGGCGGGTTTTGCCGGGGTTGGTTCTGAGGCGGCAAGCTGAATCGATGCATATTTGAATTTTGAATTCTCGATGGCTGCCAATGATCGCAGCCAATGCCCGATGCAGCATGCAAAAATCGCTCCAGCATAGATATCAAGAAAAGCCAACCGTGACCGTCATCCCCATCCGCTACATCAATCCAGTGTTTCGCCCACCTAGTGAGGCACAGTCATTGATCCTGCCGGTTACCAATGGATGCTCCTGGAACAAGTGCACCTACTGTGAGATGTACACGGCCCCACAAAAGAAATTTAGTGTTCGCGAAGACGAAGAAACTCTGAACTCGATTAGCCGCACCGGAGAAATGTTTGGTGACCAGATTCAAAGGGTCTTTCTTGGCGACGGTGATGCCATGGTGCTGTCTACGCGACGCCTTATAACCTTGTTGCAAGCAATCAAAGACAAGCTCCCCAAAGTTCGACGCATCTCGACTTACTGCTTGCCCCGCAATGTACGAACAAAAACAGTGCAGGAGCTGCAAGAACTGCGTGAGGCCGGATTGTCTTTGGCCTATGTGGGCGCAGAGTCTGGTGATGACCTGGTCTTACAGAGGGTCAACAAAGGAGAGTCCTTTGACAGCACCCAGATCGCGCTGGAAAAACTCGGTCAGGCTGGAATATCTCGATCAGTCATGCTGCTCAATGGCCTCGGTGGAAAGGCCCATAGTCAACAGCACGCTATCAACTCTGCACGCCTGGCCAATGCAACACAGCCAGAGTTCCTTGCAACCCTTGTGGTGAGTTTTCCTCAAGGTGAAGGTCGATTCAGGGCAAGTTACCCAGAATGGGAGCCACTCAGTCAGCAGGAGCTCTTTGAAGAGATGAAGCAGTTCATTGAAGCATTGGAACTCAAACGAACTGTTTTCAGAAGTGACCACGCCTCAAACTGGTTGGCTCTCAAGGGTGTGCTGGGGCTGGAGAAAAATCGGATCTTGCAGGAAGTCACAGATGCGATTAATCGGCCGCAATCTGCACCTTTGCGTCCCGCATGGCAACGCGGCTTGTAGTTGCCCTAGTCCCGTAGGCCATAGTGTTTACCGAAGGGTGACAATATAGGGCTGGCACAGATTCAAAGCCAGTTAATCACAATAAGTAAAATCTAATGGCCCCGGTAGCACTTGCTGCACTTTCCCGCCAGTTGCAGCCAGTTTAGGTCACTGCAACGCCGCCGACTGAATCACGGTTTTCAGCAACCTCACTTGTTGGAAGCCGGTCGTCCTCAAGTACGGGGCCCATCGGGGCTTGCGGTCTAATCTATTGCAGAAAGGAGATGCACCAGATGTAGACTTATCCACAATCGAGTAGCCAAAAATACCTTTAAACCAGGTGGCTCAATATCCGATTGGAATCTGGCTCAGTGTGTCGCTGGAATCAACAGGGTTTGCACTGGAAGACTATTCCGCCCTGTGCTTGCTGCGTGATCTGGCTGCCGAACTGTCCAAGGGGCAAAAAGTGTCGCTGGTGCCTAACCTTCCAGACCCCAAGGACTTGTTCAGCTTGATTCGTCCTCAGCAAGCTGCTGGAATGCGTGTGGGGCGAGTCGTTACTGAGTATGCTTTGGCGGCATGACCACCTCACCATACTCCCGCGTCAGTCTGATTGGTGCCCCCACTGACATCGGTGCCGGAGCGCGTGGTGCCAGCATGGGTCCAGAGGCCCTGCGCGTAGCAAACATCGCCGCTGTACTGGCAAGCCACGGCCTAGATGTTGCCGATCGTGGTGGTTTCATTCGGTTGACGATGCCAGCGATGAACTACTGTCGCAAACTGGGGATTACCGGCCAGTTACTTATTTGCGCATCAGGGTGCTCTTCCCAAACAGGCTCTCAATCAGGTCCACAGCGACATCGGCTGTGCGGTTCTGAATGTCAAGCGCAGGGTTGAGCTCCATCACGTCCAGACTACTCAGACGCCCTGTGTCTGCAATCATCTCCATGCACAGTTGGGCCTCACGATAAGTGGGGCCACCTCTGACTGTAGTCCCGACACCGGGGGCTATGTCCGGATCTAGGAAATCCACATCGAAGCTCACATGCAGGTGTGTGGTGGCATCCATCTGAGACAAGGCGAGGTTCATGGCAGATCGCATGCCCATCTCGTCTATGTAGCGCATGTCGAAGACTTCGATATTCTGTTCATGCACAAAGCGCTTTTCACCTTCGTCTACGCTGCGTATTCCGATCTGGCGTATCCACTTCGGTGAAATGGCAGGTACATGTCCACCGATCTCGATAAGCTCTTTCGGGCCAAACCCACATAGGCAGGCCACAGGCATGCCGTGAATATTGCCGCTGGGGGTTAGCGTACGGGTGTTGAAGTCAGCGTGGGTATCAAGCCACAAGATGCGCAACGTTTTTCCCCTGTCGCGGCAGTGGCGTGCAACGGCAGAGATGGAGCCAATGCCCAGGCAGTGATCACCACCCAGGACTATGGGCATGCGTCCCAAGCCGAGTTCGTCGTACACGGCGTCGTGCAAGGATCGATTCCATTGGGCCACTTCGTAGAGGTGGCGGTATCCGTCCACGGGAGGCAGCCAGGGATTTGAGGGGCCACTAAGATTGCCACGGTCGACAACGTCCGGGCCATGACTGCTCAGGACAGCGGCGATGTTGGCTACGCGCAGGGCCTCTGGTCCCATGCTGGCACCACGCGCTCCGGCACCTATGTCGGTGGGGGCGCCAATCAGACTGACGCGGGAGTTCGGTGAGGTGGTCATGCCGCCAAATCTAACTCCGTAACGGCTCGCACTAGGCGCTTTCCAGCAGTTTGCTGCGGACGAATTAGGCTGAACAAATCTTTGGGGTCTCGAAGGTTAGGCACCAGTGACACTTTATGTCCCATGGAAAGTTCGACAGCCAGATCACGAAGCAAGCACAGGGCGGAATAATCTTCCAGTGCAAACCCCACCGAATCGAAGAAGGTGATTTCCTGCTCCGAAGTGCGACCGGCCGCTTCGCTTCGCAGCACGCGCCAGAGTTCGGTCACCGCAAAGTCGGCCGGCATGTGTTGCAGGTCGCCTTCGATACGGGTTTGCGGTTCGTACTGCACAAAGCAGTTCGAAGCACGCAACACGTCGGGATGGATCTCCGTCTTGCCGGGACAGTCACCACCCACGCCATTGATGTGCATGCCTGATTCGAGCATGTCGGCGCTCAGGATCACGGCGTTGGTCTTGTCGGCGGTCACTGTCGTCACGATGTCTGCACCGCGCACCGCTTCTCGGGTGCTGTTGCACATCACAAGGCGCAGCCCAGTGTGCGCCAGGTTAGCCATGAGCTTTCTGGTGGCGGCCGGGTCAATGTCAAACAAGCGTATTTCTTCAATGCCGTTCAGGTAAAGGAATGCCAAGGCCTGGAATTCACCCTGCGCACCGTTGCCGATGAGCGCCATGGTCTTGCTATTGGGGCGGGCCAAAGCGCGCGCAGCCACAGATGACATGGCGGCAGTGCGCAAGGCAGTGGTCAGGGTCAGCTCGGTGAGCAACTCGGGGGCTCCAGTATGTACATCGGCTAGTACGCCAAAGGCCATCACGGTGGGCAGCCCGTCCTTGGTGTTCTTGGGATGGCCGTTGACGTATTTGAAGGTGTAGGTCGTGTCGTCGGCAATCGGCATGAGCTCAATCACGCCCTCGGCCGAATGCGCGGCTACACGTGCGACCTTGTCAAAGGCCTGCCAGCGCTGGTAGTCGGCGTCAATGCGCTGCGCCAATCGCTCCAAAAAAGCCTGAACACCTACTCTACCGACGATGGCGGCGACATCTTGAACACTGAGAAATTGGGTCGTTACGGTTTTGTTGTCTTGCATGGTTTGTCTCCTGACTATCGAACAACAACGAGTGTTACTCCCAGCAAAGACAATGTAAATCGACAATATTGCTTGCTTTTTGCTAAAGTTATTACATTTTGGCGGTCATAACTGACAAAATGCACAAATGGATGAAACTGATCAACAATTGCTGTCGCTATTGCGCAAGGATGCCCGCACCAGTGTTGCGACGCTGGCGGCGAAACTCAAAGTGTCGCGTGGCACCGTGACCAACCGGATTGCCAAGCTTGAAGACAACGGCACCATCGTGGGTTACACAGTTCGCTTGCGCCCTGACTCACAGCCCAACGAAATCCATGCCTGGATGAGCGTTGCCGTGGCAGGCAATGAAACCCGTGCCGTTATCGGCAGTCTGTTGGGCGAGCCCGGCGTAGCCTGCTTGCACGATACCAATGGCCGATGGGATTTACTGGCTGAGTTGCGTGCCACCAACTTGTCCGAGTTGTCCAAAGTGCTTGAACGTATTCGTTTAATTCGGGGCATAAGCAGCACCGAAACCAGTATCCATTTGGAAACTTATCGCCTGTCGTGAACGACAAAACCCTTTCGTGGATCCCGATCGCCAAATTCGGGTTAATTCCCCATATCTTCAATGATGCCGTCGATTGCAGTGAGCTGCTTGCTATGCATCGTCCGCCGGGATTAGTTCTTTCCAGTGTTTGCTGTTCTATAACAGGCGCAAGTGATTTGTGCTTTTGACCTCTTCCATCACTGCATAGGTGCGGGTTTCGCGTACGCCGGGCAGTTGCCACAGTACCGTGCCGGCAAACTCGCGGTAGGCATTCATGTCGGCCATGCGGGTTTTGAGCAGGTAATCAAAGCCACCGGCCACCATGTGGCATTCCATGATCTCGCCGCGCACATGTACTGCCGCCTTGAAGGCTTCAAAAACATGCGGTGTCGTCTTGTCCAACAGCACTTCCACGAATACCAGCATGCCTGCACCGAGCTTGAGCGGGTTCAGGCGCGCTTCGTAACCCAGGATGTATCCCTCCTTGGTGAGCCGCTGCACGCGGGAGAGCACGGCAGTGGGCGACAGGGCGACCGCTTCGGCGAGTTTGAGGTTTGAGGTGCGACCATCTTCCTGCAGGCAGTTGAGGATCTTCAGGTCGATACGGTCCAGGGTCTGCATGGGTCTACACCGGTGCAGGTCTACCGAAAAGGTAGCCCTGGCAGTGCCGGTATTCCAAGGCCAACAGGGTGATTTGGAGTTTCAGGCGTCCCCTAAAAAAGGTCTTGGTTGCAGCGTGGGGCGTTTTCATATGGGAATCGGATATTTGCGCATTGCAAGGGCACTCACCCGGTAGTTTTCTTTTGCTTTGCATTAACAGTCAGGCAGCCCTGGCTGCTGACACGGGCCATTGCAAATAGCGTAGTTGATCTGGGTGAGTGAGATGAATAAATCACTATAAAAAGTTAAATAAATAGTGAATAAATCATAACAAAAGTCAGGAAGATAGCGTGAATATCGATTAATTGGAGTTATCCATGTCCATTTCCCAATGCTTGCCTTTCCCCTGCCGTGCTGAGGGCGCAGTGGTGGCGCACCGGCTTCAGGCCGTGCAAAACGCCCTCGACTGGGCAGAGGCAGCGCGAGTGGCCGCTCCCTGGGTACAGGCGGTGCGTGACAACCCGCCGCCCTTTTGGGCCATGGAGAGCCTGCTTAAGGAATACCCCATTTCCAGTGCCGAAGGCCTGGCCCTGATGCGTTTAGCTGAGGCCTTGCTACGCGTACCTGATGCCGAAACCGCCATTGCCCTCACCGCTGACCAGTTGGGCCGGGCGGATTTTGACGGCGCGGGGGACAAAGTGCTGGCGCGCCTGAGCAGCGCGGCCATCTCTATGTCCAAACACCTTCTGCCCGAGTCGCAAGGTAGCGGCGGGCTGTTTGGAAAGCTGGGGGCCAAGACCGTGGTCGCCGCCACCCTGCGTGCGGTGCAACTGCTGGGACGTCAGTTTGTGCTGGGGCAAAGCATAGGCGAGGCGGTCAAAGAGGCGGACTCGGCGCGCCGGAGCGGCCACTTATGTTTCAGTTTTGACATGTTGGGCGAAGGTGCGCGCACCGATGCGGATGCCTTGCGCTACCTGAAAAGCTACTCTAATGCTATCGAGTTCATAGCTACTAGAGCAGACAAGACGGGCGCTATTGAGAAAAACGACGGTATTTCCATCAAGCTGAGCGCCCTGCACCCGCGCTATGAAGATGCGCAGCACGCCCGCGTCATGGCTGAGCTGGTACCGCGGGTCTGGCAATTGTGCGAGCTGGCGGCCCGGGCCAACATCAACCTCACCATCGATGCCGAAGAGGTGGACCGGCTGGAGCTGTCGCTGGCGGTGCTGGAGGCTCTGATCGCCAAAGTGGCGCAGCACACGCCCCAGTGGGGCGGGCTAGGTCTGGCCCTGCAGGCCTACCAGACCCGTGCGCTGGAGCTGATCGACCATGTGACAGGCTTGGCGCGGCGCTACCAAGTGCGGCTGATGTGCCGACTGGTCAAGGGCGCGTACTGGGATGCCGAGATTAAGCGTGCCCAGGAAATGGGTCTGCCCGCCTATCCGGTGTTCACCCACAAGCACCATACAGATGTGTCCTACCTGGCCTGCGCGAAGGCCTTGCTCGATGCGTCGGAGGTGATTTACCCGCAATTTGCCACGCACAACGCGGGAACCATTGCGGCGATCTTGCAGCTCAGCGCCAAAACAGGGTCGCGTTTCGAGTTGCAGCGCCTGCACGGCATGGGCGAGGGGGTGTACCGCGAGGTGCTCAAGAACCCCTTGGTGCAGTGCCGGGTGTACGCGCCGGTGGGGGCGCACCGCGATCTGCTGGCTTACCTGGTGCGGCGTCTGCTAGAAAACGGGGCCAACTCTTCGTTTGTGCATCAGTTGGCAGACGAGTCAGTGGGCATGCAGGATCTGCTGATTTCTCCCTTGCATCTGGAGCCCCACTCCAGCCTGCTGTTGCCACCGGATTTGTTTGGCACCCACACGGGTGCGCGCAAAAACAGCACCGGGCTGGATCTGACGGTGCCAGAGATGCGCGATCCGCTGTTGCAGGCGCTGGGTGCCACCAGCGTTCCGGTGGTGCCGGAGTTCGATGTCAAATTGATCTACGGTGCTTACCAATCTTGCGCCAGTAGCTACAAAATTTGGAGTAGGGTTGCAGTGCAGGATCGCGCCCAAGTCTTGCGAAAAGCAGCTGATGCTTTGCAGGACCAGATGCCCCATTTCTGCGCCCTGCTGGTCCAGGAGGCCTTCAAGACCTGGGGCGATGCGGTATCCGAGGTGCGGGAAGCGGTGGACTTTCTGCGCTATTACGCCGATGAGGCCGAGCGCATCATGCAACCCATTGCCTGCCCGCAGGTGCATGGCCTCGCGGCTGTGCCGGGTGCAGGTTTTGGTGTGACCGGTGAGACCAACACCTTGCGCCTGACTGCGCGCGGCGTGTGGGTGTGCATCAGCCCCTGGAACTTTCCGCTGGCTATCTTTGTGGGGCAGGTGGCTGCGGCCTTGGCCACAGGCAACGCGGTGCTGGCCAAGCCCGCTGAGCAAACACCCGGGGTGGCCCAGGCAGCGGTGGCTTTGCTGCACGCGGCCGGGGTTCCGGTAGATGCATTGCAACTGCTGCACGGTCCGGGCGAAACACTGGGCGCGGCGCTGGTGGCGCAGTCAGGTGTGGCGGGCGTGGTGTTCACCGGCTCTACCCAGGTGGCCAAGATCATCAACCGCGCGCTGGCCGCCAAGGACGGTCCCATTGTTCCGCTGATTGCCGAAACCGGTGGCATCAACGCCATGCTGGTGGACAGCAGCGCACTGCCCGAGCAAGTGGTGGATGCGGTGGTGCTGAGCGCCTTCCGCTCGGCCGGGCAACGCTGCTCCGCTCTGCGCCTGTTGTGTGTGCACGAGGCCATTGCCGACGGCGTGATCGAGATGATCCAAGGCGCAGCCCGGGAACTGGTGACCGGCGACCCGGCAGACCTGGCTACCGATGTGGGCCCGGTGATAGACCGCGAGGCGTTTGACAACATCCAAGGCCACATTGCACGCTTGAAATCAGAGGCAAAAGTACTCTTGATCTCCGATCAAAAAGCACAAGCAGCTACAAAAACCGTAGCGCCTCACGCTTTCGAGGTCAAAAGCATCGCCGATGTGAAAGCCGAAATCTTCGGTCCGGTCTTGCAGGTCGTGCGCTGGAGTGGCGACCCAGCTGACGTCATCGCACAGATCAACGCTTTGGGCTACGGACTGACTTTGGGCATCCAGACCCGCATCGACAGCCGCGCACAGGCGCTGGCCGCCAGTGCCCATGTAGGCAACGTCTATATCAACCGCAACATGATAGGCGCGGTGTAAGCGTCTGGGCACGGCACCTTGACCGTGCCGCTGATTCAGGGTTGCGGTTGCCAGCGGTGTGGCAGCAATTCCTCGATGCGGCTGTTCATGTGCGATGGCAGTCTTGTCAGCACGTCCCGCA
>CAJBMJ010000004.1 GCA_903954045.1 uncultured beta proteobacterium
CGCCCATCACCGCTGTTGAAACTGAACTTGCTGGCGGTATAGCTGCGCTCCTTGGACAAGGCTGCACCCGCAAACAATTCCCGAATCGCATCCCACGCACCGACGTAACTCACCGGATTGGAGCGCGCCGTTTTTCCGATGGGAGACTGGTCGACGAACACCACTTCGCTCAGCAAATCGGCACCCATCAACCTGGCGTGCGCGCCTGGAGTCTCCGTGGCCTTGCCAAAGTGGCGCAGTAGCGCGGGGGCCAGCACGTCCTGAATCAATGTCGATTTACCTGAGCCACTCACACCGGTGATGCACACCAGGCGCTGCAGGGGAATCTCGACCGAAATATTTTTAAGGTTGTGTTCGGTCACACCTTCGAGAACCAGGCGCGGTGTGTTGCTCGCCACCATCCGTTTGAATCCCATGCCCACTTGCTTGCGCCCCCCCAGATAGGCACCCGTCAAGGTGTCCGCTCCCCGCAAGTCATCGGTCGATCCATCAAACACAATCTGCCCGCCTTTTTCGCCAGGCCCCGGCCCCATGTCGATCATGCGGTCAGCCGCCAGCATCACGGCGGGGTCGTGCTCCACCACCACCAGCGTGTTGCCCGCGTCACGCAGGCGCTGCATGGCCACAATGATGCGGTGCATGTCGCGTGGATGCAATCCGATGCTGGGTTCGTCCAGTACAAACAGTGTGTTGACGAGAGAGGTTCCCAATGCGGTGGTCAGGTTGATGCGCTGCACTTCGCCACCACTGAGGGTGCGACTTTGACGGTCCAGTGTGAGGTAACCAATGCCCACTTCGCACAGGTACTTCAGGCGGGTGCCGACTTCATCGAACAGAAGTTTCAGGGTTTTGTGCTCGGCCTCAGTGTTTGTGGGTGCAGTTTTCTCCGGGGGGGTAAAGGGCGGGAGCGCGCCGGGCTCCTCATGCATTTGCTGCGCAACTGCCAAATCGTCACCCTGCGCGCTCCCGCCCTTTACCTCGCTCTTGGACGGAAGAACACCCGCGGACACTCCATCCGACGCGTAATCCCCCGAACGCGAAGCGGAGACTGGTGTATCGGAGGAGGCCGATTTGGCAATCGCGAAGCGAGTGTATGAGGCATCCGTCGATGCCATCGACTCCGCCACAGTTCCAGAACCAGACCCAGTGCCAGCCAGGAAACCACCCGAAATGCCCAACTGAATCTGCAGCGAATCAAAAAACCGACGCAGCTTGTCCAGAGGCATCAACATCATGTCGTGCAGACACAAACCGGGCAGCGCTTCCAGTTGCTCACGCGACCACTTCACACCCTTGGGCATAAACCGCCTGGACGGTGCCAATACAGCGTCGGCCTGCTGCTTGGTTCCAATGCGCCACAACAAACTCTCCGTCTTCAACCGTGCACCACCACAGGTACCACAAGGCGTGTAGCTCCGGTACTTGGACAACAGGACGCGGATGTGCATCTTGTAGGCCTTGCTCTCCAGGTACTCAAAGAACCGGTCCACACCAAACCAATGCTGGTTCCATTTGCCGTTCCATTGGGGTGAGCCCTTGTAGACCCAGTTCTTTTGCGCTTCGGTCAATTTGTACCAAGGCGTGTCCCGTGGAATGCCTGCGGCTTCTGCGTGGCGCATCAGGTCATCCTGGCATTCCTGCCAGGCAGGGGTTTGCATGGGCTTCACGGCACCCGCCCGCAATGTCAGTTTGTCGTTGGGAATAACCAATCCATAGTCCACCCCCACCACGCGGCCAAATCCCCGACAGGCCTCACAGGCACCCACCGCAGAGTTGAAGGAAAACAGGGAAGCAATCGGGTCGGTGTACCGACGATTGCTCTGTGGACAATGCAGTCCGGTGGAAAACCGCCACATATCAGGCGAACCGTTCGCTACACTTTCAGGAGCGTCTTGCGCTTTATTCTCCTGGGCTAGGGGCTCATGGAGCACATAAACGTTGAGCCGACCCGATCCGCGTTTGAGAGCCAACTCGATAGCCTCCAGCACGCGGGCCTTTTCCACACTTTCAATACGAAAGCGGTCTGCCACGACATCCAGAATTTTGACAGCCCCCACGCTTGCCGCTTCGCGTGCTGCGCTGCCCCCCTTGGGGGCCTTCGCCCCTTGGGGAGGCCCGTCGGGGCTCACCGCGCGCACTTCCTCGCGCTCAGCTTGCACCCGCGTGAAACCACTCGCGCTCAACCACTGGGCAACTTCCTCCTGCGTTGTGCTGGCTGGCAACTCCACCTGAAAGGTCAAAACCAGACGAGGACCTGCCGCTGCAGTCGATCTGCGCAGCAATTCCGTATAAATGGTCTCCGGGGTGTCGTGCTGCACTGGCAACGATGTGTCTGCGTCAAACAGATTGCCCGCACGGGAGAAAAGAAGCTTGAGGTGGTCGTTGAGTTCGGTCATCGTTCCGACCGTGGAACGGCTGGAACGTACCGGGTTGGTCTGATCAATGGCGATGGCAGGAGGAACGCCCTCTACCTTGTCGACCGCTGGTTTGTCCATGCGGTCCAGAAACTGGCGCGCGTAGGCCGAGAAGGTCTCTACGTAGCGCCGTTGCCCTTCGGCATACAACGTGTCAAACACCAAACTGGATTTGCCGGAACCACTGGGCCCGGTAACGACTGTCAATTCGCCCGTGCGAATGTCCAGGTCAAGATTCTTGAGATTGTGTTGTCGCGCTCCGCGAATGCGGATGGTGCCCTGGGACATAAGTGAATGCTCTCTTGGAAGGGGAGAGACATTCTAGGCACTCGCCCCGCCCTTTGTCGGGGCGGGGTGAACAGGAGCAGGCTTATTTGGAAGCGCTGGCAGCAGATGCTGGCTCGGACGCAGCCGTTGCCGCAACCGAAGCGGCTGCCGCAGGAGCTGGAGCTGCAGAAGCGGCCTTGGCCGGAGCCTCTACGTGGACAGCGTCAGCGCCATGTTTTTCGCCACCCATATCAATATCACCACCCTTGCTCAGGATGAACAAGGCCAAACCCGCAAAAACGGCGAAACCCACAACAATTTTCCACATACCAGCTCCTTCAAAAAAAAGGCCCCCACAAGGAGAGCCTGGAAATGATCCCGGCCAGCTTGGCCGGGACGTTAACTCAACTTTACTAAGCGATTATCAGTCGTTCGCGTAGATATCCACGTCTTTGGTTTCCTTGACGAACAACATGCCGACGACGAAGGTCATACCAGCAACGATGATCGGATACCACAAGCCGTTGTACATGTTACCCGTCTGGGCCACGATCGCGAATGCTGTCGTAGGCAACAGACCACCGAACCAGCCGTTACCAATGTGGTATGGCAAGCTCATGGAGGTGTAACGGATCTTGGTGGGGAACATTTCTACCAGCATGGCAGCAATAGGACCGTACACCATGGTTACCAGAATCACCAGGTAGGTAAGGATGACGACGACCATTGTCTTGTCAAACTTGGCCATGTCGGCTTTGGCAGGGTAGCCAGCAGCTTTCAGCGCATCACCCAGGGCTTTGTCAAACTCGGTCTTCTTGGCAGCAGCTTCTTCCTTCGGCACGCCTTTGACGGTGTAACCGGGGATGACAGTAGCACCAACGGACACTGTGGCTGGTGTACCAGCAGCAGCCACTGCATTGTCATAGCTCACAGAACGGCCAGCCAGTGCTTGCTTGACGATGTCGCAAGAGCTGGTGAACTTCACAGTACCTGTGGGGTTGAACTGGAATGAGCACTCTGCTGGGTCAGCAGTCACCATCACCTTGTTGGCTTTTTGGGCTGCGGCCAGGTCGGGGTTAGCGGCCTTGGTCAGCGCTTCGAACACAGGGAAGTAGGTAACTACAGCCAACAAGCAGCCAGCCATGATGATCGGCTTGCGGCCAATCTTGTCAGACCAGGCACCAAACACGATGAAGAACGGTGTGCCGATGATCAGGGAAATAGCCACCATGATGTTGGCAGTTGCACCGTCGACCTTCAGGGCCTGGGTCAGGAAGAACAAGGCATAGAACTGACCGGAGTACCAGACCACAGCTTGACCGGCAGTCAGACCAATCAGGGCCAGGATAACGATCTTCAGGTTTTTCCACTGGCCGAAAGCTTCGGACAAAGGCGCCTTGGAGGTTTTGCCTTCTGCTTTCATTTTGGCGAAAGCGGGAGACTCGTTCATGCTCAAACGGATGTAAACCGAGACGGCCAACAACAGAATGGAAACGATGAACGGAACACGCCAGCCCCAATCGGCAAAAGCGGCTTCACCGATCAGGGTACGGGTACCCAGAATCACCATCAGCGACAGGAACAAACCCAAAGTTGCCGTGGTTTGAATCCATGCGGTGTAGGCACCACGCTTACCGTGGGGGGAGTGCTCAGCCACGTAAGTAGCAGCACCGCCGTACTCGCCACCCAGTGCCAGGCCCTGCAACATGCGCAGCGCAATCAGGATCACAGGAGCGGCAACGCCGATGGAGGCGTAGTTGGGAAGAATACCCACGATGAAAGTGGAGATACCCATGATCAGGATCGTCACCAGGAAGGTGTACTTACGGCCAATCATGTCACCCAGACGTCCGAACACCAGCGCTCCGAAGGGGCGCACGATGAAACCGGCAGCAAACGCCAGCAGGGCAAAAATGAAAGCAGAGCCTTC
>CAJBMJ010000005.1 GCA_903954045.1 uncultured beta proteobacterium
GATCTCGAACGTGGTGCGGGTGCGGGTGGAGTTCTCGAAGAACAGGTTGAATACGCTCTTGCCGCGCAGCAAGGGCACTTTTTTGACTTCGCGATCGTTCACCGACACAAAGTTGCTGGCGGTATCCAGTATGTGCGTCAGGATGCTTTTGGGCAGGCCCTCCACTGACAGAAGGTGCACCAATTCGCCGTTTTTATTGAGTTGGGGGTTGCGTTTGTAAAGCACGCCTTATCCCTCCTTGGTCTTGACGTTGAAACTAAACTCCCCGGCCTCGTTGCGGGCCAATGCCAGAGACTGGTCGCTGCCCAGCGTGATTCGCGCAGCAGCAAAATCCGCTTGCACGGGCAACTGGCGACCTCCCCGGTCTACCAGCACCGCCAGTCGCACTCTGGCGGGCCGGCCGTAGTCAAACAATTCGTTGATCACCGCGCGTATCGTGCGCCCGGTGTACAGCACGTCATCCAGAATGAGAATGTCGGCCCCGTTGACGTCAAACGGGAGCTGGGTCTGCCCGCCCGATGACAAACCGCGCTGGGCAAAGTCGTCACGGTGCATGGACGATGAGATGGCGCCCGCCTTGCCAGCCAACTTCAAATCGATCTGCAAGCGCTCCGCCAACCAGGCCCCGCCCGATGTGATGCCAACCAGCCGGGTTTGCGCACTGCAAAGTTGCTGCACACCGCGCAACAACTCCAAGTACAGCGCTTCTGCATTCAAAGACAAGTTGCTCAAGCCATACTCCTCAAAAATTGTTCCAGGATGATGCAGGCCGATGCTGCATCTGCGTCTTTGGCACCCGAGGCCAATGCTTCGGTGGTGCTGTAGCGCTCATCCACTTCAAAGACAGGCAACTTGAATCTGCCGTGTAACTGGCGGCCAAACTTTTGCGCGCGCACCGTATTTTCATGGGCGGCTCCGTCAGGGTGGTACGGCACACCGATCACGATGGCATCGGGCTGCCACTCCTTGAGCCGCAGGGCTATTTGTTCAAACCGGGCGTCGCCCTGGGCGTGGATGGAACCCTGTGCCTGAGCCGTCTGCAGCAGACGGTTGCCCACAGCTACCCCCGTTCGCTTGAGTCCAAAATCAAATGCAATGAAGGTAGAAAGAGACGCAGGCACCGTGCTCATGCGTGACCCACCTGGGTGGAAATCATCCAGGCCTGCAAACCCAGCAAGGAGAGCGCCTTGTCGTAGCGTTGCTCCACAGGCGTGTCAAAAATAACCGCACGATCAGCATCCACCGTGAGCCAGCTGTTTTCGCCTATTTCGCTCTCCAGCTGCCCTTCGCCCCAGGCTGAATATCCCAGGGACACCAAGACCTTGCGCGGACCCGCACCGCCAGAAATTGCCTCCAGCACATCCCGGGAGGTCGTCATTTCCAGCCCGCCGGGAATACTCATGCTGGAGGCATACAAAGACTCGCTGCTTTCGCTCTTTCGCTCCAGAATAGACTCGTGCAGCACAAAGCCGCGCTCTGTCTGAACCGGGCCACCCTGAAACACAGGGTTCTCAGTCAGGTCGGGGCGGTCCAGCGGAAGATCCACCTTGCTGAACAAGGCCGCCAATTTCAGATCCGCGGGTTTATTGATCACCAGCCCCAAGGCACCGCGCTGGGTATGTTCACACACATAGACCACACTTTTGGAAAACATGGCATCTTCCAGTCCGGGCATTGCAATCAGGAAGTGATTCGTGAGGTTGATGGGTGCAGAATCGCCGGACATACATTCATTTTAGCGGTTGCCATGCAAACTCAATTTGAGACCGGACTGGTGTGGTTCCGCAGGGATTTGCGCATCCACGACAACGC
>CAJBMJ010000006.1 GCA_903954045.1 uncultured beta proteobacterium
ACGGCGCAGTGCAAGAAGTGACGATTCTGTCGGGTCCACGCGTGTTCCATGCAGCCGTCAAGGCCGCCATGATGCAGTACAAGTGCACCGTAGACTCCGGCGAGATTCTGGCGACCCAGGAGTTTGTGTTCAAGATTGAGTGAGGTAGGTGAGGGATTGAGAATCCAAGTGAGGGGTACGGGTTTGTGGTTTGACCCGTTTTATTGGGGCACTTCGGTGCCCCTTTTTTTCTCGGTCAAATTGAACTGGACGTCCTACCGTGAAGCTTCGATGCCTTGACCGCCTGTGGCCTCCTGCCGACGTTTGACTGACCCACCATCATGTAGCGCCACCACGCACCCAGAAATGATTTTAGTAACCCTTGGCCGGGTCGCGCAGAATCGGCAACCTGGGTCAGCTGACGTCAACGCTAAAGTTAAGAAGAAAATGACGACAAACTTTCCAATTCCGGCAAGTCCAATAAATGCATGGACAAGCATTGATTTCCCTTGATAACCTGACCACTCGCCTGCAACACTACAGTGCGCGGCGCCTTCCCGGTCGCAATTGGGTAGCACGTTGCGGGGGCATACTGCTGATTGCTGAGGACGGAAGCAGTGGCGATAGCAGCGCGCCCGCCTTGCTGCTCATGCGACGTGCCGAGCGTAAGGGTGATCCCTGGTCTGGGCATGTGTCCTTTCCCGGTGGGCGGGTGGACCCTACTGACGCCAGCACCAGAGACGCCGCCTTGCGTGAATTGCAGGAGGAAACCGGTATCTCACCAGCCACAGAACTGGTGCCGATAGGCCGTTTGTCCGACTTACTGACCCGCGAACACGGCAGACATCGCCCCATGGTGGTGTCGCCCTACGTTTACCGTACGCCTCGCACGCTGGTGCTTGAGCCTAGTCGAGAAGCTGCCAAATTATGGTGGGAACCCCTGGCAAATCTGGTCGCGCCGGAGCAACGCAAGCGCATGGTTTGGCGGCTGGCAGGAATACCCTTGCGTGTATCTGCCATTGACGTTGATGATGCGCGCCTCTGGGGACTTTCGTTGATGATGGTGGATGAATTGGCACGTGCGGCCGGCTGGAAAGTACCTGCACCATGAACCCTAGCCGCGTCAAAAGCTCCTCCCATTTACCTGCCACACACTTAATTCAGCGCCGCACATTGCTGGCGATGGGTTTCGGGGTCAGTCTTTTGGCCGGTTGTGGCAAGTCAGCCAAGCTATCGGCCATCCCACCAGGGAAAACTGTGCTCGCGTTTGGCGATAGCGTGACGTTTGGAACCGGTGCTGCCAGTGGAGAGGATTGGCCTAGCCTGCTGGCACTGAAATCAGGTTGGAAAGTGGTCAATGCCGGGGTTTCTGGGGACACTGCCGAAAACGGCAAGGGCCGTATTCAAGCATTGCTCACTGCGCACAAACCTACCTTGGTGGTCATTGAGATTGGTGGCAACGATTTTTTGCGTCGCAAGCATCCCAAGCGCGTGAAAGAAGATATTCGAGAGATCATTCAGACAGTGTTGCGCTTTGGCGCGCAAATCGCACTGGTGTCGGTACCAGAGTTGTCCCTGCTAAGCGCGCTGGCCGGCCGGCCCAGCGACTCGAACCTTTTTGAAGAACTGGCAAATGAAGAAGGCGTGTCCCTGGTGCCTGATGTGTTCTCTGACACATTGGCACGCCCCGAACTATGTGCAGACAAAATCCACCCCAATGCGCTGGGTTACGAATACATGGCTACCGGCATTTACACCCGACTGCAAAAGGTCGGCTTGGCCCGTTGATTGCGATGGGAGAAAAGCCAGGTCCACCTTGCATCTGGACTTCACCCGCT
>CAJBMJ010000007.1 GCA_903954045.1 uncultured beta proteobacterium
CCGTGGCTGAATGGTGGCCCCGAAAAACAAGCGCCCCACCACCAGCATCCACACCGGCGAGCTGGAAGCCACCAGTGTCACGTTGATCGGCGTGGAGGTGTGCAAGGCCAAGTATTGCAGCGCGTTGTACAGCCCCACGCTGAACAGCCCCAGTATGGAAAAGCGTTTCCAGTAGGCCCACATCGGGCTGCTGGGCCGCAGTACGCCAGCTGCCAGCGGTAGTAGCAGCACAAAAGCCAGCACCCAGCGAAGCAGGTTCAGCGTCATGGGTGGGATCAGGTCGCTGACCAGTCGCCCCACGATGGCGTTGCCGGCCCACATCAGCGGGGGAATCACCAGCAGTGCCATGGTGGAAGGGGAGAGGCGTTGGGTCATGTCTGGCACTGTAACAAGCCAAATCCCCAGAATCCCGTTACAGGGCCATTTCATGGCACGATGGAGTGCTGTGAAAATCTGAATCCATAGAAAGAGACAAGCATGACCCAGAACACATCCCGCGCCATCCACATCGCTCAGCATGGTGGCCCTGAACAACTGCAATTGGTGCAAGTCTCCGTGGGCGAGCCCGGCCCTGGCGAGATCCGCATCCGGCACAAGGCGGTTGGTCTGAACTTTATCGATGTTTACCAGCGCAGCGGCCTGTACCCCATGCAGTTGCCGGTGCAGCTGGGCATGGAGGCCTCGGGTGTTGTCGAGGCGGTGGGGGAGGGTGTCACGCACCTGAAGGTAGGCGACCGCGCGGCTTACGCCAGCCAGCCGCCAGGCAGCTATTGCGAACTGCGGGTGATGCCTGCCAAGTGCGTGTGCAAGTTGCCCGACGCCATTTCCTTTGACACCGGTGCGGCCATGATGCTCAAGGGGCTGACGGCGCAGTACCTGCTCAAACGCACCCAGCCGCAGGGCGGCCTGCAGCCCGGTGACTTTGTGCTGTTCCACGCGGCAGCCGGTGGAGTGGGCCTGATCGCCTGCCAGTGGGCCAAAGCCATGGGCTTGCGCCTGATTGGAACCGCAGGTTCGGATGCCAAATGTGCCCTGGCGCTCGCCAATGGTGCAGAGTTTGCTATCAACTATGCAGCAGAAGACTTCGCGGCGCGGGTCAAGGAGATTACCGGCGGCAAGGGCGTGAAGGTGGTGTACGACTCGGTGGGCAAAGACACCTGGGACAAATCACTGGACTGCCTCAGCCCCCTGGGGTTGATGGCCAGTTTTGGCAATGCCTCCGGACCGGTGGCACCGTTTGCGCCCGGCATTTTGGGCCCCAAGGGTTCGATCTACGTCACCCGACAAACCCTGTTTACCCACATTGCGACACGCGAAAACACCCAGTCGATGGCCGACGATCTGTTTGACATTGTGGTCAGCGGCAAGGTCAAGATTCATATTGACCAGCGTTTTCCCTTGGAACAAGTGCAAGAGGCGCACAAGGCTCTTGAGGCCCGCCAGACAACCGGCTGCACCATCCTGACGCTCTGAGTAACGCTCTGTGGAATCGCCGGGTTGGGGTGGGGGATAATCTCCCCCCATGAAAAAACAAGTCCTCGCTCTTTTGTGCCCCGCTGTGTTGGCAGTGTCCGCTTTGTTGGCCTCCAACACCGCACTGGCCCAGTCTGTAGCTGCTGCACCTTCGAAAACCGCAGCGCAAATGGACGCAGAACAAGCCAAGCGATGGTCTTTGTACTGGGGTTGGAACCGGTCCACGTACACCAGTGGTGATATCCACTTCAAGGGGGTGGACCATGACTTCACCCTGAAAAACGTGGCTGCAGCCGACATGCAGACCGATGCCACCATGGCCAATGTGGCTGCCATTTATCTGCGTCCCAGCGAAATTACCATTCCGCAAACCAATCTGCGTCTGGCCTACCAGCTCAATTCCGACACGGCCATTGCCCTGAACCTGGACCACATGAAATATGTGATGAACCAGAATCAAACCGTGGACATCACCGGTCAGATAAAAGGGGTGGCACAGTCGGGCCGACAAGTGCTTTCAGAGGACTGGCTGGCTTTTGAGCACACTGACGGCCTCAATATCGTGAGCCTGGAAGTGGAAAAGCAAAACCGGGTGTATTGGTTTGGTGAAAGAAGCAACGCCAAGGTATTTGCGCTGGCAGGCATAGGCGTGGTGATGCCCAAGAGCAACGTCACCATGGGCATGATCGGACAAAAGCGCAACGACGAGTTTCACATTGCCGGGTACTCGGTCAGCGTTGGCATGGGTCTGGAACTCGACATTTACAAAGACGTTTTTTGCCGCACCGCTTACAAGATGGGCTACGTGGACATGCCCGACGTGCTCACCAGCTCGCGCGGCGGTGACAAGGCCTCACACAACTTCAGCTACAGCGAACTGCTGATCGCCGTAGGCATGCGTTTCTAGCTGCTTCTTTTTACCCGTAGCAGTTCATCCAGAATCAGGCAAGCAGCGCCCACGGTGATGGCGCTGTCGGCCACGTTGAAGGCCGGGAAATGGCCGCCCGGGAACAGCGGCGCCAGAAAGCGCCAGTGGAAATCCAGAAAATCCACCACGTAGCCATGAATCAGGCGGTCCAGCACATTGCCAATGGCGCCACCCAGAATGCAGGCCATGGCAAAGCTAAATAGCTTTTGACCCGGGTGGGACTTAAGCATCCACAAAATCACTCCTGCAGCTACACAGCCCACCACGGTAAAGAACCAGCGCTGCCAGCCTGAAGCGTCTGCCAGAAAGGAAAACGCCGCGCCATGGTTGTGCACCCGCACGATGTTAAAAAAGCTGGTCACCGCCACGCTGTCGCCCAGGCGGTAAGTGCCCACGATCAGCACCTTGGTGAACTGGTCTGCAATCAGCAGGATGAAAGCCAGCCCCAGCCAGTGCAGCAGCCCGCTTCCACTGGCGACTCCACCACCTCCGCCACGTTTTCCGCCGCGGGGGGCCATCAGGCGAATTCCCTTACTTCACCCGCACCATCAAGGTTGCTGGCGCAGCGCCCGCAGAGCGTGGGGTGAGCCGCCACCGAGCCGATGTCGTCACAGTAGTGCCAGCAGCGCTCGCATTTGGTGCCGTTTGACACGCTAGCCCTTATAGATAGTGCGCTACCAGCTACCAAAGTAATAGCAGAAGTGATGAATACAAACTTCAGGTCAGCGCCCAGGCTCGACAAAAAGGCGTAGTCGTCTTCGTTCACCGTCAGTGCCACTTCGGCTTGCAGCGAGGCACCCACCTTGCCGTCGGCACGCAGGGTTTCGATGTCCTTGTTGACTAGTTCACGGACCTCGCGGATACGGGCCCATTTGCGCAGCAAGGATTCGTCGGGGGCTTCAAAGGCCACATAGCCATCCATAAAGATGGACTCTCTGGTTTTCTCGGGCGTCTTGCCTTCCGTGCCCAGCACCGCCCAGGCCTCTTCGGCAGTAAAGCTCAGGAAAGGTGCCATCCAGCGCAACATGGCCTGGGTGATCTGCCACAGTGCAGTCTGCGCAGAGCGGCGCGCCAGGCTGTTGGCCGCAGTGGTGTAGAGCCGGTCTTTGAGAATGTCGAGGTAGAACGCACCCAGGTCTTCGCTGCAATACACCTGCAGTTTGGAGACCACCGGGTGGAACTCATAGACCTGGTAGTGCGCCAGGATGTCTGCCTGCAACTGCGCGGCACGGCTCAGGGCGTACCGGTCAATCTCCAGCAACTGCTCCAACGGGACCGCGTCTTTGGCGGGGTCAAAGTCACTGACATTGGCCAGCAAAAACTTGAGCGTATTGCGCACGCGCCGGTAGGTGTCGACCACGCGGGCCAGGATCTTGTCGTCGATGTTCAGGTCGCCGGAGTAGTCGGTGCTGGCCACCCACAGGCGCACAATTTCTGCGCCCATTTTGGTGGTCACCGTTTGCGGGTCGACCGTGTTACCCAGGCTCTTGCTCATTTTGCGGCCCTGGCCGTCGGTGGCAAAACCGTGGGTCAACAGGCCCTTGTAGGGCGCCCGGTCATACAGCGCACAACCCAGCAGCAGTGAACTGTGAAACCAGCCGCGGTGCTGGTCATGGCCTTCCAGATACAGATCGGCCTCAGGTCCCCTCGCGTGGAAAGGCGCGCGCGCATAGGCATCCTTGTGGCTGCCGCGCAGCACATGCTGGAAAGTGGAGCCCGAGTCGAACCACACTTCCAGAATGTCGGTGCTCTTGCTGTAGTGGGCCGCGTCAGCCGCACCCAGAATGTCCTCGGCGCTCACACGGCTCCAGGCCTCGATGCCGCCTTTTTCCACAATGTCCGCGGCCTGGTCCAGGATGGCCATGGTGTTGGGGTGCAGCTCGCCGCTGTCTTTGTGCAAAAAGAAGGGCACCGGCACACCCCAGCTGCGCTGGCGGCTGATACACCAGTCAGGCCGGTTGGCAATCATGTCGCGCAAGCGGGTTTTGCCGTTCTCGGGGTAGAAGCTGGTGTCTTCAATCGCATCCAGCGCCAACTGGCGCAGGGTCTTGGGTGCCTTGTCTTTGGTGAACACGCCCTCGCCCTTGTCCATGCGCACAAACCACTGGGCTGCCGCACGATAGATCACCGGTGTTTTGTGGCGCCAGCAGTGGGGGTAGCTGTGAACGATGGGCTGGGTAGCCATGAGGCGGTCACTCTGGCCCAGTACTTCAAGAATGCGGGGGCAGGCTTTCCAGATGTTCATGCCGCCAAAAAGGGGCAACTCTTCGGTGTAGCTGCCATTGCCCTGCACCGGGTTAAGAATGTCGTCGTATTTCAGGCCATGGGCCACACAGCTGTTGAAGTCATCCACGCCGTAGGCCGGGGCCGAGTGCACGATGCCCGTACCGTCGCTGTCGCTCACGTAATCGGCCAGGTACAAAGGCGACAAACGCTTGTAGCTGTAGGCGCTGGTGCCGCTGTCCACGTCGTACAGCGGATGGCGAAACACCTGGCCGCGCAAGGCCTCGCCCTTTGCCTTGGCAATCACAGAGCCTTGCAGCTTGAAACGCTCCAGGCACTTCTCTACCAGGCTGCTACCGAGCAGCAGCACGCCGCGCGGGGTGTCTACCAGTGCGTATTCCAGTTCCGGGTGGGCATTGAGCGCCTGGTTCGCTGGAATGGTCCAGGCCGTCGTGGTCCAGATCACCACAAAAGCCTTCTTGTTGCCGTCACCGGGAAGCGAGGAAAGACCAAAGGCCTTGGCCAGCGCGGCTGGGTCATTGGATTCAAAGGCCACGTCCAGCGTGTCACTCTTCTTGTCGGCGTATTCGATTTCGAACTCGGCCAAGCTGGAGCCGCAGTCAAAGCACCAGTACACGGGCTTCAAGCCGCGGTACACAAAGCCACGCTCGATGACGCGTTTGAAGGCCCTGATTTGTCCTGCCTCATTGGCCGGGTCCATGGTGCGGTAAGGGCGCTCCCAGTCGCCTAGCACGCCCAGGCGTTTGAAGTCTTCCCGCTGCTGGCCGATCTGCTCGGTGGCGTAAGCGCGGCTCTTGGCCTGCATGTCGTCGCGGCTCAGGTTGCGACCGTGCAGCTTCTCGATGGCGTTCTCGATTGGAAGGCCATGGCAATCCCAACCGGGGATGTATTGCGCATCAAAGCCGCCGAGCTGCTTGCTCTTGACGATCATGTCCTTGAGCACCTTGTTCAGCGCGTGGCCGATGTGCAGCTTGCCGTTGGCGTAAGGTGGGCCGTCGTGCAGCACAAACAAGGGCGCGCCTACCCGGCAATCCCGCAATTTCTTGTAGAGACCGTCCTCGTTCCAGGACTTCACCCAGGCCGGTTCGCGCTTGGGCAGGTCGCCACGCATGGGGAAGGGGGTGTCGGGCAGGTTCAGGGTGCTGCGGTAATCAACTTTGTCAGTCATGGCTCGTTCTATCCAGGAAATTTCTGTGGGCCTCAAGGTCCTGCTTATAGGACCCATTCAGGGCAATGCAATGCGCTTGGGCAAAAGTGACGCGGGGCAAGGTGCGTCTGGCGTGCCCTGTCAAATTCGGGCGTTGGCGTGCGATTGCAGCCAGGCGCGCGCGTCGCTGCAATCCTGGCGTATGCCCTGTGTCAGGGCATCCAGACCGTCGTATTTGAGTTCGTCGTGCAGTTTATGTAGCAGTTCCACGCGGATGATTTTACCGTAGGCCCCTTCCGGGCCCAGACTCTCGGGCCAATCCAGGCAATGGGTTTCCAGCAGCACACGGCCACCGTTCACGTCGTTGGGGTCTATCGAGGGGCGCACGCCCAAGTTAGCGACGCCTTGCAAGGGCGTTGGGGTCAGGCCATGCACCAGCACCACAAAAATGCCGCTGGCAGCCGGTTTCCAGTGCGCAAAACGTAGATTCACGGTTTTGAAACCCAGGGTACGGCCGAGCTTGCGGCCATGCACCACATGGCCGGATATGCAATACGGGCGGCCCAGCAGCCGGGCGGCGTCCTGCATGCGGCCTTGCCCCAGCGCTTCACGCACCGCAGAACTGGACACGCGCAGGTTGTGCACTTCGTAGCTGTTCATGCGCGCCACGTCAAAGCCCTGCGCTTCACCCGCCCGGTCCAGCAGGGCGTAGTCACCAGCGCGCTGCTTGCCAAAGCGAAAGTCGTCTCCTACCAGCACATAGCGGGCACCCAAGCCGCCCAATAGCACCTGGTCAATGAATTCCTGCGGTGACTGGGAGGCTAGCTTGGCATCAAAGGGCAGCACCACGGTCTGGTCCACACCGCACTTGGCAAGGTCTTCCAGTTTGTCGCGCAAGGTACCAACACGGGCAGGTGCCAGCTCCGGTTTTTTGAAGAGCTCTGCAAAGTAGTCTCGCGGATGTGGCTCGAAGGTCAGTACGCAACTGGGCACGCCGCGTTGCTGGGCTTCGCCTTTGAGCAGGGCCAGCATGGCCTGATGTCCCCGGTGCACACCATCAAAGTTGCCAATCGTCACTGCACAGGCTGGCGCGATGCCAGGATGCTTGAAACCGCGAAAAACCTTCATGGAATTGTTATCTTTTTGATAGCAGGCCGTGTACTTGGGCTCGGGGCCTGAAGCCAATTTGTCACATAAACAGGGTATATTGTGACTCAGCAAGGTGCCAAGGCTCATTTGGCACGCTCAAGCAGGCAAAAGCATTTCTGGTGTGGGTTGGATTAACCGGTACAGGAGGCGCGTGTTTTGAAAGTCTTGAAGTTGTCAGCGCAGGGGCTGCCCCAGTCCTGGATTACGCTCGAACAGGCGGTCACGCATTACGCCGCTGGCGAAGTGCGATGGGAAACCGGCGGCGAGGTGGCAGTGTTCCACGGCGGGCACAACGCCATTACCGGGCAGCAATCCATCATTCGGGTCAACAGCATCATTGGCACCCGGGGCGTGCCCAGTATCAATCCCTTCAACCTGCGCCCGGGTCTGACCAACGGCAAACTATTTGCCCGGGACCGCAATGTGTGTGCGTATTGCGGCGGGCATTTTCAGGAAACCGACCTCACCCGGGAACACATCATTCCGTTTGCCCAGCATGGCCAGGACACCTGGATGAATGTGGTTACCGCCTGCAGACCCTGCAACCACCGCAAGAGCCATCGCACCCCCGAGCAGGCCCACATGCCCCTGCTGTACGCGCCTTATGTGCCCAGCCTGTGGGAAGACTTTATCCTGCGCAACCGCCGCATTCTGGTCGACCAGATGGAGTTTTTAATGGCGCATGTGCCCAAGTCTTCAAGGCTACTGGTGTAACCGGACACGCTTTGAATGCGGAGATTTTTGTGCGTTGTTTTACTGCTTCTGCTGTCGCCCTTATTGCGGGCAGAAACCCCAGCCGTCGTCACCTTTGACCAGGGGCAAATCACCTTTCTCCGAGATAAGTCCAGGCAACTGACCCTGGAGCAAGTGCGCGCGGCGCAGGCCGAGGGCCAGTTCAAACCCCTGGCCGCAAACCTCGGCTTGGGCTTCAGCCCGGATGCCGTCTGGCTGCGCCTGGCCCTAGTGCAGCAACACACAGAGGCGCGTTGGCTTGAGGTTATGCCGCCCTACCTCGACGACATCCGCCTCTTCCATATCCGACCCGACGGTCAGCTTGACGAACGGCGCGGCGGCGACCGCCTGCCGCAGTCTGCCAAGGAAGAACCCTACCGCGGCCACCTGTTCAAGCTCGATTTCCAGCCGGGTGAGCATGAGCTATTCATTCGCGTGCAGACTTCCAGCACGCTGGTCGCGATCGTCAAGCTGTGGCAACCACGCGCCTTCGAGCAGCACCTGCGCAGCACTTACTTCGTTTATGGACTCTACTTCAGCCTCATTCTCACTGTGCTGCTGTTCAATGCAGCCAACTGGCTGGTGTCGCCGCGCGCCATTTTTCTGGTCTACGTCGGCTACCTGCTGATCGTCGCTCTGCAGTGGCTAACCGCCAACGGCCTCACCGCCGAGTTTTTGCTGCCCGAGCGGCCTGATTTGACCAACCTAGCCTTGGGGCTGTTAATCTCGTTGGCGGCGGCCATGGCCTGGTTGTTCTTCCTGATGATTCTGGAACTTAAGCGATACCACCCTTTCCTGTATCGCTTCAGCCAGTTCGGCATCGTCCTCAGCCTCATCACCTTCGTAGCAACGCTGCTCGGCCAGTACCAGATTTTCATGACGATCCTTCTGCTGACTGGCACTGTTTCCCTGTTTACGGTTCCCTGGCCCATGTGGCGGCTTTGGAAAACGGGTCAGGCCTGGGCCCGCCTGCTTGCCGCGGCGTATCTCATCTATGCCTCTCTCATGCTCCTCAACATTCTCGGCACCCTCGCCATCCTGCCGTTCAACGAGTGGAATATCTACACCGGCATGGCAAGCAACATGGCCCACATTTTGTTCCTGCACTTCGCCATCCTGCTGCATTACCGCCGCATTGAGACCGACCATGCCGACGCATTGATCAAATCAGAACTGGTGGAGCGACAACTGGTGCTGGAGCAGTCCTACCGTGGCGAGCAGGACAAACTGTTGCGCATGATGTCGCATGAGATTCGCACCCCCATTGCCCTCATCGATTCAGCCAGGCAGGTACTGGAGGTCCTCGATGCGGACCGGCACGGTCCGCCGGAGCCTGAACGCCAGCAGCGCTACGGAACGATCCAGCGCGCAGTCAGCCGCCTGGGTGCCCTGATGGACATGGCGCTCACCCGCGAGAAAGACATTCCAGAAGTCTGGCAAATGGTCATGGTGCCGATCGAAGCGCAAGCGCTGACCCATTCCGTTATCAGCATGCTCGACCCCGCTGTCGCCTCCCGCGTTAGCGTGTCTGCGCAGGCAGACTTGCCCGTGTTGCAGGGCGACGAGCGCCTGCTGCGCATTGCCCTGCTCAACCTGCTGGAAAACGC
>CAJBMJ010000008.1 GCA_903954045.1 uncultured beta proteobacterium
CACCGGTTTGTGCTGGCGGAGTTCACACAGTTTGGCACCAACATCGTCAACATCACACCGGGCAAGGTCAAGACTTCTGGCCCGGCGCCCACCGGTATACCCAGCTCGGTGCGCGCGCTCACGCTGGAAGACACGGCGCTGCTGGCGCGCCTGCCCAACGTCACTGCAGTTTCACCCACCGTGTGGGGCAATACCGAGGTGGGTGCCAATGGGCGTTTGCGCCGAAGCATGGTCAGTGGTGTCGGGTCTGAGATGCTGGAGGTGTACCGCATGAAGGTGCGCAGCGGCCAGTTTTTGCCACCGGATGCTCTGGAAAATGCCCGTGCGTTTGTGGTGCTGGGCGCCAAGCTCAAGACCGAACTGTTTGGTACCGAGAACCCCCTGGGCCAGCGGGTGCGCCTGGGTAACGCGCAGTTCCGCGTGATCGGCGTGCTCGAGCCCAAGGGGCAGTTTTTGGGAATCGATCTGGACGATGCGGCCTACGTACCGGTGGCGCGTGCCATGGAGCTTTTCAACCGCGAAGGCATGATGAAAATCGATGTGGCCTACCGTGAGGGAGTGCCTGCGGCCAGCGTGGTGGGAAGCATCACCCGCTTGCTGGTAGCACGCCACGGACGCGAAGACTTTACGCTGGTTACGCAGGAGGACATGCTGCGAACCCTCTCCAACATTCTGGACATTCTCACCATGGCCGTAGGTGCTTTGGGTGGCATCTCCTTGCTGGTGGGTGCGGTAGGCATTGCCACCATCATGACGATTTCTGTGGCGGAACGCACCGGAGAAATTGGCCTGCTGGTCGCGCTGGGGGCTACGCAACGCTCCATACTGGGCCTGTTTCTGGGTGAGGCCGTGGCGCTTTCTGCCCTGGGTGGACTGGCGGGCTTGGTGCTTGGGTTGGGGCTGGCAGAAATCATGCATCTGGTAGTGCCTGCGTTGCCGGTAGAAACCCCCATGAGTTTTGTGCTCGCGGCACTGGCGCTGGCAGTCGCCATCGGTTTGCTTGCGGGTGTATTGCCCGCGCGCAGTGCTGCCAGACTGGATCCGGTGGAAGCCTTGCGTGCCCAGTAGTTCTTAGCCCAACAGCGAAGTCACAGATTGGGTCAATAGTGTCTCCATCTGCTCCGGCGGCAGGGGTTTGGAGAACAGATAGCCCTGAAAGCGCTGGCAACCCAGTGCCCGCAAGGTCATGAGGTGCGCCTGGGTTTCTACGCCTTCTGCCAGCAAATCAAGTTGCAGTGTCTGGGCCAGGGCAATCACGGTTTTCACAATGCCCAGGTCACTCTGCGCAGTGTCAATCTCCCGCACAAATGACTGATCTATCTTGAGCTTGTGAACCGGAAAGCGCTTGAGGTAGGCCAGGCTGGAATAGCCAGTGCCAAAGTCGTCAATCGCCAGTCGCACACCCAGCTCCACCAGTTGGTGCAGCGTTTCAATGACTTCGCCTACGTTGTGCATCAGACACGATTCCGTGATCTCCAGCTCAAGCAAGTGGGCCGGATAGCCGGTTTCACGCAGAGTGTCAGACACAAAACTCAGCAGGTCCGTGCGCCGAAATTGGCGGGCCGAGAGATTCACCGCTACCGTTACATCGGGCAGGCCCTGGCTGCGCCAAAGGGCTGCCTGGGTACAAGCCTGGCGTAGCACCCAGCTGTCAATTTCCACAATCAGGTCGGTTTCTTCAGCAATGCCGATGAACTGATTGGGCGGCACGATGCCCTGGGTGGGCGAATGCCAGCGCACCAGCGCCTCCACCCCGAAGATGCGATTGCTGGGCATATCCACCAGAGGCTGATAGACCAGGCGCAGCTCATTGTCACGAATGCCCACACGCAGCGCCGACTCAATGCGGTAATGGCGCTCTGCCTCCCGGTTCATGGCCTCGGTGAAGAACCGGTAGGTGTTGCGCCCAGCCGCCTTGGCCTGGTACATGGCGGTATCGGCGTTCTGCAGAAGAACATCCGTGTCCAGCCCGTCTTGCGGGTAAATGCAAATTCCGATGCTGGTCGTGATGTGTAGCGCGTGCTCCTGAACCACCAAAGGGGCCTGCAAGGCAGACACCAGCTTTTCAGCAATCACTTCCACCCGGTGGGTGGCGGCAAGCCCGGGCAATATCAAGACAAATTCATCGCCGCCCAGCCGGGCCAGTGTGTCGGAGGTGCGCAGCGTCATGGACAGGCGCACCGCGACCTGCCGCAACAAGGCGTCTCCCACCAGATGCCCAAGGGTGTCATTGATGTTTTTGAAGCGGTCCAGGTCCAGAAACATCACGGCAACGCTCTCGCCAGAGCGCTGGCCCTGCAGCAAGGCTTGTTCCATGCGGTCGCGCAGCAGGTTGCGGTTGGGTAAACCCGTGACCGAGTCGTAATGGGCCATCTCCCGCACTTGCCGCTCGATTTCTATGCGTTCGCGCACCTCCCTGGTCAGGCGCAAATTGGTGCTGGCTAGCTCTGCCGTGCGTTCTTCCACACGCGTTTCCAGCTCCTGGTGCGCCTTGGCGATTTCCATCTGCGCCCGGCGGCGCTCGGAAATATCGGTGGCAATGCCCAAATAGCCCGTAATCTCGCCCGCTCCAGAGCGGAGTGCTGTCACACACAAGTTCACCGGAAAACGCAGACCGTCTTTGGCAATGTAGGTCCACTCGCGTTCGTCTTTTCCCAACTGGCGGGCCTTGATGCAAAAGACATCGAATCCGGGCACGACTTCTTCACCCAGCTCGTTCGTCAACTGCTGTGCATAGGCCAGAACTTCCGCTTCGTCATGGAATATGGCGGGTGTCTGCCCTAACTGCATTTGTGCTTGTGTGTAGCCCAGCATGCGTTCCGCAGCGGTATTGAAGAGCTGGATAAGCCCTTGTGTGTCTGTAGCGATGATGGCGGCCCCAGCACTGTCGAACACCACTTGATTCAGCACGGTAGCAGCGCGCAGGTCTTCTTCGGTTTTGCGCTTGGCGGATATGTCCTCAAACAGCCATAGAGTGGCGCCCGACATCGGGCTTCCCTCACCCAGCGTGCGACCGCTCATGCGGGCCCAGAAGACGCTTCCGTCGGCCTTTCTGAGAATGGACTCATGGGAAACTACTTCGCCCTGGGCCATGGCTAAGTACATGTTTTCACCCACCCACTCGTAGTCCTGCAGGGTGTCGTACCAGGCCCGAGTCGCCATACCTGTCATGCCATTGGGCGCATAGCCAAACATCAGCTCGGCCTGGGGGTTGCAGCGCAAAACCACCCGGTCTCTCAGTACCACCATCCCCAAGGCTGCACCGTCCAGGATGGCCTGATTTTCAAGCAGCGCCTGTTGCAGGGACAGGGCTTGTGCCCGTGCGTGCGTGCGGTCGCCGATGAGCCAGATAGTTCCAGCAGAAGGCTGGTTCGGATCAATCACGTAACCTACCAGCTGGGCCCAGAAATCGTCACCGCTTTGCCGGCGCATCTGAATTTCTAGATCCACAGACTTGGCATTGGACAAGAGCGGACCGGCGAATTTTCCTAGTTCGTCATAAATCTCCGCCGAGGGAAAGAGTCCACTGGCATGCACCCCTATTGCCTGTCCATCAGCAAAACCGAACATCTGGTTGAAGTGATCATTGCAATCGATGATCAATCGATTGAATGTGGTGATGATGCCTAGCGGGGCGTTCTTCTGGATGGCCTCCAGGCGCCGCAAGGCGGTATGAAGCTCCTTGGCTTGCACTTCATGTGTGGCCGGCTGGAGACCGTCTTCATTGGGTTCCCGCTGTTCCTGGTGGGTGGCCATTGTCATCCTTGAAACTTATGAACC
>CAJBMJ010000009.1 GCA_903954045.1 uncultured beta proteobacterium
GGCACGTTCCGATATATTACTCACCCGTTCGCCACTCGCCACCAGGATTGCTCCCGTGCTGCCGTTCGACTTGCATGTGTAAGGCATGCCGCCAGCGTTCAATCTGAGCCAGGATCAAACTCTATAGTTCGATCTTGAATTTTTTGCCCTTTCGAGCAACTCATAAATTGGAATCGACGTGAATATCATCTCTGACTTTCACATCTTTTTTTCTTCATGAGCGTTTGTATGTCAGTTAAGACATAGTTCCGAAGAACTTGGCAATTGCCTTCAAACGCCCACGCTTATCGGCTGTAAATTTTTAATGATCACAAAGATTTTTTACTTTCTTTGCTTGCTTGGCTGTGATCAGCGAAGCCTTGAATTATGACACAGTTTTTGTACTTTCGTCAACCACTGTGAAAGATTTTTCTATCTGCCTGAAGCATCTCTGCTCAGATCAGCGCAGCCTATCAGTTTAGCATAGTTCCGCTCACTGCGAATCTCAGTTTAGTGCGGGACCCCACACTGGAGTACTCAGTTCGTCAGACCCTGTATCTATCTGTTGTGGAACCAAGCTTAACAAGCAATGCAGGCGCGATGTCTGTTAAAGGGAGGACCTCATCGGCTGCACCATGGAGGATAGCCTCTCTCGGCATACCAAAAACAATGCAACTGGCCTCATCTTGCACGTAGTTGTAACTACCGGCATCACGCATTTCCTTCATCGCCATGGCGCCGTCGTTTCCCATTCCAGTCAACATGACCCCAAAAGCATTTCTTCCAACGACTTTTGCTGCTGACTTAAACAAAACCTCAACAGAGGGCTTATGCCGATTCACCAACTCTCCATCCTCTACAACACAGACATAGTTGGCACCGCTACGGTCAACGCGGAATTGCTTACCTCCCGGCGCTATGTAAGCATGGCCAGGCAATATTCGCGAACCGTTCGTCGCTTCCTGGACCGTGATTTGGCAAAGGCTGTTCAACCTCGCTGCAAAGCTTGTAGTAAAGCCTGCAGGCATGTGTTGGGTGATCACAATCCCAGGTGAATCAGCAGGCATGTGCACCAAGATCTCCTTGATCGCCTCTGTACCTCCGGTAGAGGCTCCTATGCATACAAGTTTTTCAGTCGAAACACGACTCGCAGTAGGCATCTGACCTAGTGAACTCTGCTTGGCATTACCCACATTTGTACTGGCAGGCATCGCCAATGACCGCTTTATGTGGGCACCTGCGGCTATTCTGACCTTCTCAACAATCTGGCTTGACAATTCGGCAATGCCATCTGCCACCCCAATCCGAGGTTTCGCAACAAAATCGACTGCTCCCAATTCAAGGGCGCGCATTGTGACCTCTGCGCCTCGCTCCGTAAGGGTGGAAATCATCAGAACAGGCATGGGACGAAGCCGCATCAACCGGCCTAAAAATTCGATGCCATCCATCTTCGGCATCTCGACGTCAAGGGTAATTACGTCTGGATTGAGTTCCCTGATCATTTCCCTCGCTACCAATGGATCATTGGCTACCCCAACGCACTCCATATCAATTTGCCTATTGATAATCTCCGCGAGTAACCCCCGCACCAAAGCGGAATCATCCACAACGACAACTCTGATCTTTTTCAAACTAAAGCCTCAAAACAGGTCCACTGATCCACCAGCAGTCGACTTTGCTACAGATGCAGCATTGCCACGACGCTCTTCAACTACCAAAGTTTCAGGATGCGAATGGGCAAGTCGCTTCACAAGTGCTTTACCAGTTACTGGAAAGAAGCAAACTTTGCGAGGGTGGATGTCCAGCACGTCCTGGGAAACAACGGGAATACGCTCCGTGGCAAGATAGTCAAGTACAAATTGCGTGTTGCGCTCGCCTACATTCATGGTCGTGAATCCCGCCATAACCTGAGCGCCACCAAATACTTTGGCCTGCATGCTCTCCCTTCGGGCTCCCAACTTCAACATTTCATTGATAAGTAACTCCATTGCATAAGAACCATAGCGGCCTGATCCATCTGACACGTCTCCATCAGGCAACATGAAATGGTTCATCCCACCAGTTCTAGCCCGGCCATCCCAAATGCAAGCCGCAATACAAGAGCCCAACACAGTCATGATTACTAGATCTTCATTTGACACATAGTACTCACCAGGCAGCACCTTGACAGCATCATATTGAAAGTGATGATCCGCGTAGAAAAAGGAAGCTTCCCCAGGTTTGCGAGGTTGAGCCTTCAAATGCTCAATGCGAGACACACGTCCGTTTGGCAGTGTTTTGGCCATCGGTGAAGAGATCACGGTCCGAGCCATCGAACCTGTTGCAGACGGAGAGAGAGAACTCATGGTCTAGACACGCTCATATACCGTCTTGCCTTTCAAAGAGAAAAGATCTCGTGAGTCACTAAAATTTTCTGCATGTCCCACGAACAACAACCCCCCCGGTTTCATAACTCGATGAATGCGCTCCAAAACGCCCCGTTGAGTCTGCCCATTGAAATAAATCATGACGTTTCTGCAGAAAACCACGTCAAATGGCTCTTGAAACGGCCAATCATTCTTGATTAAGTTCACAATCAAAAAGTCAACGTGTTTCCGTACTTCCGGTTTTACTCTGGCCATGCCAGCGTTTGCACCTTTTCCGCGCATAAAAAAACGCTGCATCCTCGAGGAGTCCAATCCCTTGAGAGCCTCCATCTTGTAGACCCCCCTGCTCGCAGTCTCCAATACCTTGGAATCAATGTCGCTAGCAGCAAGGGAAAAACTACCCCTGTCACCAAGGGCTTCGATTGCAGACATCACAATCGAATAGGGTTCCTCACCAGTCGACGCTGCACTACACCAGATCTTTAACGTGGCACTACGGTTCGTGGATTTCAGATAATCCGAAAAGATGACAAAGTGGTGGTTTTCTCTAAAAAATGAAGTTAAGTTCGTCGTAAGTGCATTGACAAACTCCTGCCATTCCGGCCCTTCGGACGACTCCAACCACGTCAGGTACTCACGAAAACTATTGTGTCCAGTCTCGCGCAACCGCCTCGACAATCGGCTGTAAACCATTGCATGCTTCCCGTCATGCAAGCTGATCCCCGCGCGCTTATAGATCAACGCCTGCACCCGGTCAAAATCGGAAGAGCTCCACTCAAACTCACGCCCCTGCACCGCCATGCCATCTGAGCGAGCATCAAAGTCCATTGACATCGAGGCCCAACCCCTTAGTTAAAGCGAAACAACGAGGAAGACGACATCAAGAACGAGTTCAGTAGAGATTTCAGTCGGACAGGCCAACTAACCCCATGTCTGGATCAGACATCAAGCGCTCAATATCAAGCAATATCAACATGCGATCCCCCAAGGAACCTAAGCCGAGGACAGATCCACTGTCAATGACGCTATCAATTTCTGGAGCGGCCTTCAAGCTTTCAGGGGGCAACTCCATGACATCGCTTACTGAGTCCACCACGATTCCAACGATCCGGCTTCCCAGGTTCAAGATAATTACTACCGTGAATGAATCGTAAGCTGCCTTAGAGCAATTGAATTTCAATCGCATATCAACGATTGGAACAATAGTTCCCCGAAGATTCACAACGCCCTTGATGAAGTTAGGTGCGTTCGCTACCCTCGTAGGAGGCTCATACCCTCGTATCTCCTGGACTTTGAGGATGTCGATGCCGTATTCCTCTTGATCCAAGCGAAAAGTCAAATACTCTCTAGTTCCTGCGGAGGTGAGTCCATCCATTTTTTCCATCATTCCCATATGACCTCCTAATGCCTGGAGCGACGCACTAGCGCACCCGTATCTAAAATCAACGCGACCTTACCATCCCCCAATATGGTTGCTCCAGATACATTGGGAACTTTCCTGTAATTCGACTCAAGGTTTTTTACTACGACCTGTTGCTGTCCAAGCAACTCATCGACCAGAAGCACGACTCGACTGCCATCAGCCTCCACGACCACCATAATGTCACTAGTCTTATCGTTGTCGAATCTGGGTATTTGAAATACCTTTTCCAACTCGATGACAGGCATGTACTCGTCACGCACCTTGACGAGTTGCGACCCTTGACCCACAGTACTCACCGCCCCGGCCTTGACCTGGAAGGACTCTACGACAGAGGAAAGAGGCAAGATATAGACTTCCCCCCCCACACCTACCGACATACCATCCATGATGGCCAGCGTGAGTGGCAATCTCACCGAGACCCTCATTCCATAGCCTTCAGACGAATCGATTTCCACGGTTCCGTTCAAGGCTGCGATATTCCTCTTGACTACATCCATACCGACACCGCGGCCCGATACATCCGTGACAACTTCTGCCGTAGAAAAACCAGGGGCAAAAATCAACTGCCAGACATCGCCGTCCGACATTTGATCCGAAACATCCAGCCCACGCTCTCTCGCCTTATTCAATATTTTTTCCCTGGACAGACCACGCCCGTCATCGCGCACTTCGATAACAATGGAGCCACCCTGGTGAGACGCTGAAAGCGTAATAGTACCCACTTCGGATTTTCCCGCCGCCAATCGGTCGGCAGGCATTTCCACGCCATGGTCACAACTATTCCGCACCAAATGCGTCAAAGGGTCAGTGATCTTTTCAACCAGCCCCTTGTCCAACTCAGTTGCTTCACCTTGAGTGACAAAGTCAACTTTCTTTCCCAACTTCCCAGCCAAATCCCGCAACATGCGCGGAAACCTGCTGAAAACGATCGACATCGGAATCATTCGAATCGACATAACCGATTCTTGCAGGTCACGCGTATTTCGATCAAGGTCCGCCAACCCAGTCAATAGTTGCTGATAAACCGCAGGGTCCAAGGCTCGGCTGTTTTGCGCCAACATAGCTTGGGTGATCACCAACTCTCCCACCAAATTGATAAGTTGGTCCACTTTGCTGATGGCAACCCTAATGGTGGCAGCCTCCGGCTGGGCGGCAGGAGTTGCAGGCGCAGTTTTTGAGGCCACCTTGGCCACAGGTTTCGGCTCTGACTGTGGCGTACTCGGCGCGCCAGGTGATCCGTCAAAAAAACCAAATCCAGTTGCAGGCGCAACACTTGGCGCCAACGCCTCTGCCACAGGAGGCGCCACTGGAGAACCGGCTGCACCATCAAAGAACCCGTAGCCAGAGTCTTTTTGTTCTTGCTTACTTTCAGCAGCAGTTATTGCAATGTGTTCGCGAGAGACGTGGAATGCAAACAAATCCAACAAATCTTCATCCGTCGAACTTGTCTCTACGGAAAATACCCGTACGTCCTTGCGATCTGAAGCAACCGATTTGATCTGTCCCAAACCCGGTATATCTCTAAACAGTTCTTGAATGTCATCTGCTTGTTCTGGGCGTTCCAATGGCCCTATTCGAATCTCCAATGATCTCTCACCCTTTTCTTTGACTGGCGCAGCACCGACCTGCGCAACTGTTGGCGGGGCAGCAACTGCTTGCGACACGGGGGCGGACACCTTCGCGGCAGCCGAAGGTGCAGGCGCTGTCCCAGATACAAATGCACTAATTCTGGTCACCAGACCAGAAGTTGAAGGTGCTTCGCCGTCATCACCGGTCTGATGACGTGCCAGCAAACTTCTGGAGGCGTCTGCAGACTCCAACAAAACGTCAACCATCGCCGCATTCGGTTGAATTTCGTGCCTGCGAAGCTTGTCTAGCAGCGACTCCATTTTGTGGGTCAACTCTGCTACATCAGAGAACCCGAACGTTGCGGCTCCTCCTTTTACAGAATGTGCGCAACGGAAAATTCCGTTCAGTTCCTCATCATCTGCCGTCTCCAGGTTGAGATTCAGCAGCATCTGCTCCATCAGATCCAGATTTTCGCCCGCTTCTTCAAAGAAAATTTGATAGAACTGACTGAGATCAATATCTCCTCCAGAACTGCTATCTTGATGGGTCTCCGACATTGTCAACTCCTAACTATTTCTTGTGCTACGGACAAACCGATTATTCAACGAATTACCTTCTTGATGACATCCAACAGTCGATTGGGATCAAAAGGCTTTACCAGCCAGCCTGTTGCACCTGCTGCACGACCAGCCTGCTTCATCAAATCGCTGGACTCCGTTGTGAGCATCAATATGGGAGTGGTCTTGAACTGTGGGTGATCGCGCAATTTGCGCGTCAGACCCAAACCATCCAAACGAGGCATATTTTGGTCAGTCAACACCAAGTCGAAAGCCTGCGCCTGCGCTTTTTCATAAGCATCCTGACCGTCCACCGCTTCAACAACCTGATAGCCGGCACCCGTCAAAGTAAATGAAACCATTTTGCGCATTGATGGCGAGTCATCAACAGCGAGAATTAAAGGCATTTGAAGCTCCGCATATACAGTTTGGTAATACTTCCGGGATTAGAAAAGCTCAATCGAACCAGCATCCATTTCGTCTTGCGTAACCGGATTGGGGCGCTCAGGCACCTCCTCAACGAAAGGAACTGCCTCCCCATCCTCCGAGCCCATGGATTCAGAGGCGAGACGATAAGCGCATCCCTGCAAAATTTTTGAGGTGTGAACAATCAGCTGAGATGCCATATCCTGAAATTGCAGCTCCGTGACTGCGGCCTTCAAGGTGTTTCGCACGATATCCAACTCTTTGGATTCCACTAAGGAAGGGTTCGCCAAATTGGCACTAGCCGCGGTAAACCGCTCCATCAAATTTTCCATAGTGTGCGCCAACAGTCCATCGAGTCGGGACAAATCATGCACCACAATAAGGAGCGAGTCTTGAACTTCAGCCACGAGCATGACCGGCATTTGCACCGAGGGCAAACTGGAGTTGGTCAATGATGATTGCATCGTCAGAATTTCCTCAAATTTCTCTTCCACGCTGACTATAAACCGTACCCCGTAAACAATTAGTGGGAGGTTAGCAGGATTCTCGCCTATTGTCGAAAGTTCTCAGTTTGGTCAGGGTCGTCAAATTCCCAAGACCGCTTGTAAGAATGGTCTAGGTCACTCCATAATTCATTCAAAATGACAGTTTCCCACAAACCCAGTGGTACCAAAGAGTACCCCCTTCGGATTCTCCACCTAGAAGACTCCGCCGCAGACCACCAATTGGTGGTGAGAGCCCTAAAAAAGGGGATGGAGCCATTTCACATCCAGAGGGTAGAGACTCTTCAATCATTTAGGGACGCAGTGGAACAGCAAGCCGTGGACGTCATTCTGGCGGACTACAGACTCGCTGGCTTTACCGCTTTGGACGCATGGGAGACGCTTTCTAAGTCACGTGCTACGTCCCGTCCTCCATTTATATTGCTGTCTGGAGCTATCGGTGAAGCTGCTGCCGTGAGCGCTATTCACCTTGGCATGAGCGACTTTCTCTCCAAAGATGAACTGGAAAAGCTGTGGCGAGTAGTGCACCGCAGTCTTGAAATGTCACGCACTATGGCATCGGAAGCAAAGGCCAATGCAGAGCTGGCTTTGTCTGAACGGCGCCTGGCGGAGTTTGCCGACCATTTGCAGACAACCATCGAAAACGAACGAGCGTCCATCGCAAGGGAGATCCACGACGACATAGGTGGCTCTTTGGCCGCTGTCAAACTCGATCTGGCTTGGCTTCAACGGCATGTAGATGACCCAAAAATATGCCCCCATATAGAGAGCGCAGGCGAAATGCTGCAACATGCTCTGGGAGCAAGTCAACGCATCATGATGAATCTGCGACCGGCAATCCTCGATCAAGGCCTGCACGCCGCGCTTCAATGGCTTGCCCAGAGCTTCGAGAAACGGACAGGCATCAAGACGTCTTTGTGTACAAACAATGAATTTGTCAGTCCTGAACGGGCGATCCAACTGGTCGCCTATCGAACCACGCAAGAGGCACTTACCAACATCTCCAAGTACGCTGAATGCTCAGCTGTTCGCATTGAAATTTCAGACGCTGAAGGGGTTTTGACAATTGATGTCAGCGACAATGGAAAAGGTTTCAGCGCTGACGACCTGGGGAAATCCGGGTCCTTTGGCATTCGGGGGCTCAAAGAGCGAGCGAAATCTGTAGGCGGTTGGCTTGATGTCAGTTCGCAGACCGGTAGAGGCTCTGCCATTATCCTGTCCGTACCTCTTACACACACAAAGCAAATGCCTGACGAGGATCAATTCCAATGATTAGAGTTGTATTGTGCGATGACCATGCCATGGTCCGACGCGGGATACGTGACACCTTGTCCGAAGCTGTTGACATTCAGGTAGTCGCAGAATCTGGAAGTTACACCGAAGTACGTGAAGCCTTGCGCAATCACCCGTGTGACGTGCTGGTTTTGGACCTCAACCTGCCAGGGCGTGGCGGTCTGGAGGTTCTTTCCAGCCTGCGTGAAGCCAGTTCACCAGTACGTGTTTTGATCGTTTCCATGTTTGCCGAAGATCAATATGCTCTGCGGTGCCTGCGGGCTGGTGCACACGGCTACCTCAATAAGGCGGGAGACCCGGGTGAGTTGATCAAGGCCGTCAGGGCAATTTCCCAGGGTCGAAAATTCGTCACCCCGGAAGTTTCAGAGATGCTCGTCGCCAGCTTGGCAACGCCCGGGGCCGAATCCTTGCACTCCACACTCTCCGAGCGGGAGATGCAGACATTGCTCAAAATTGCCTCGGGAAAGAAACTCTCGGACATCGCTGAGGAGTTGATGCTGAGCCCGAAAACGGTGAGTGTTTACCGTTCCCGATTGTTGGAAAAGCTGAAACTTGCCAATAACTCGGAGCTCACGGTGTACGCCATTCGAAACGAGTTGGTCTGATTGAACTATCCGCCTGCAAAAATATCGACAACTCGCTCCATCAAAGCCAAAAACGGTTTATCCAGCATCGGCAAAGTAAAGGCAATCCCTAGCAGGCCCACCATCAGGGTAATTGGAAATCCCACCGCGAAAATATTCATTTGTGGAGCAACGCGCGAAATGATGCCCATCGCCAGATTGACAAACATCAACATGCCGACCATGGGCAAGGCCATCCAAAGCGCACTGGCAAAAAGGTCTGCACCGATCTGATGTAACTGCATCTGGCCCAAAGCCTGCAAGAAATTCTGATCGATGGGGAAAGCCTCAAAACTTTTGTTGACTGCCATCAACACCATGATGTGGCCATTCATGACCACAAACAACAGTGAGGTCATATGGCCAAAGAACCGGGCCACTGCACTGGATTGGGAGTTGAGCGACGGGTCAAAAAAAGCAGCAAAGTTCAACCCCATCTGGAACCCGACCACCTCACCGGCCAACTCTACCGCGGCAAAAACCACACGAACGGCAAAACCCAGTGCCAATCCAATCCCGACCTGCTGAACGACTGCTCCAAACGCACCGGGGTCATTGAATCCGATGAGGGGTGCCGCAGGCAACCCCGCTTGAGATGCAAAGGCCACAAGGAAAGCCAAGGCGATGCGCGCCCTGACCGGGAAAGCCCGCGAAGAAAACACCGGCGCCGATGTAAACACAGCCAAAACGCGAAGGAAGGGCCAAAAAATTGGCGACAACCACTCTACCAACTGTGCTTCGGTAATGGAAATCACGGTTTTGGCTAGTTACAACTCAAGCCACAGTTCCAGGAATCGCCTCAATGGTCCTGCGAATGTATTCAACCAACATGGTCAACATCCACGGTCCGGCAATGGCAAAAACAGCAATGACCGCAATCAATTTGGGAACAAATGCCAAAGTCGCTTCATGGATTTGCGTTACTGCCTGGAAAAGGCTGACCAACAGGCCAACCAGAAGTGCCGCACCCAGCACCGGAGAAGAAACCATTAGCAGCATCAACAATGCCTCTTGCCCCATTGTCAGCACCATCTGGGAGTTCATTGCAGTTCCTTAATTGACAAAACTGGCCGCCAGCGACCCAATGAGCAAGTTCCATCCATCCGCCAACACGAAAAGCATCAACTTGAATGGCAACGCCACCAAAACAGGAGACAGCATCATCATTCCCAAAGACATCAAAATGCTGGCAACGACGATATCAATGACCAAAAAGGGAATGAATATCATGAAGCCGATCTGAAATGCGGACTTCAACTCGCTGATCACAAAGGCTGGAACCAAAACTCGCATGGGAGCCGTCTGCGCCGTGACATCCGGGCCCAGTTTGGCCAGTTTTGCAAACAGCGAGAAGTCAGCCTGTCTGGTTTGTTTGACCATGAAGCTTCTCACAGGTGCCTCCGCCCGCTCAAGAGCAACATCGAACGTTACTGCGTTCGTGGTGTAAGGAACATATGCGTCTGCATACACCTTGTCCAGCGTGGGCCCCATGACAAAAAATGTCAAAAACAGGGAGAGGCCAATCACCACCTGATTGGGTGGCGCTGACTGCGTTCCGAGCGCTTGGCGTAAAAGCGAAAGCACGATGACAATGCGGGTGAATCCCGTCATCATCAGCAACACTGCAGGCAAGAAAGACAAAGCCGTGAAGAACAGCAGAGTCTGAATTGGCACCGAAAAACTGGTACCAGACTGCCCAGTGCCAACCAGGAGCGGTAGCTGCCCAGTCGTTTGGGCCCATGCGGTCCCCTGTAGCGAGGCAAAAACCAGCAATGCAAGCAATTTGGCCATGCTGTTTGCAGAACTTCGGCGGGCCAAGCTCACGAGTTTTCACCTACAGGCATGTCGAAGGATTTTTGACTGTTTAAAGCCATCTGTACTTGCGAAAAATTCATGGGTTCGGATTCAGCAATCACCACAGAGGTGTGCAAACAGGTAATGCTTTGCGCAGTTACTCCCAGGGTCAGCCGTTGTCTACCTCCCACCGGCCCCACTTCAATGGTGACTACCCTTTGATGCGGGCCCACGGCCAGTGCCGACACGATTTTTGCGTTAGATCCGTCAGAAAGGGAATCTAGGCCAGAACGCACTTTCCACCACTTCAGCGCCCAGGGAATACATGCCAGCACCAGCATGAACACCCCCACTGAAATCAAGGACTGCGTCATCCGAATGTTCAGTTTTTGCTGACCCGGCGCAGGCGTTCGGACGGAGTTACCACGTCTGTCAGTCGGATGCCAAACTTGTCATTCACAACAACCACCTCCCCTTGTGCTATCAGGTATCCATTGACCAAAACGTCCATAGGCTCACCTGCCAAAGCATCCAGCTCCACCACTGAGCCCTGCCCCAGCTGCAAAATGTGTTTGATTGGCACTTTAGTGCGCCCCAACTCTACGGACAACTGAACCGGAATATCCAGCACCATATTGATGTCGCTCATCGACCCATCAGCATTGGTCGTTGACGAAGAAAAGGGCCTCGGTGCTTCCCCAGAGAGCACCCCACCTGGCGACTCACCTGTGCCTTCGGTCGCCTTCTGCTCCAGCAGTGCTTCGGCCCAATCGGCCATTCCGTCGTCAGCAGCCGCTTCGGGTTTGTCTTCAGATGCCATTTCTATCTCCCAACCAGTTTTGATCGTTGCCACGCAAGGCTTTTTCAATGCGAATGGCGTACTTGGCGTTATGGGTACCGTAATGGCACTCAAATATAGGCACACCGTCCACGGTAGCCTGAATTTTAGGTGGCCGCTCCAACTCTATGAAATCCCCTTTCTTCATAGACATTAACTGCTCCACCGTCGCGTCAGCACGGGCGAGTTCAGCCACCAAGGTAATTTCTGCAGCCTGGATTTCACGCGTCAGCACATTGACCCAACGGCGATCGACCTCCATGGAGTCGCCCTGGGTAGACGAGTACAGGACATCGCGAATTGGCTCCAGCGTTGAATATGGAAAGCAAAAATGGATCGCTCCACTGATATCCCCGATTTCGAGCTGAAAAGACGTTGAAATCACAATTTCGCTGGGCGTCGCAATATTTGCAAACTGCGGTTGCATCTCCGAACGTTGGTAGTCCAACTCAAGCGGATAAATGCCTTTCCAAGCTTTTTTGTACTCCGTGGTGATGACGTCCACCATCCGGTTGATCACGCGTTGCTCGGTCGCAGAAAAATCTCGACCCTCAATGCGCGTCTGAAATTTGCCGATGCCGCCATAAAGCGTATCTATCACGCCGAATACCAGAGCCGGTTCGCAAACAATCAACCCGCTCCCCCTCAAGGGTCGAATTGCGACAATATTGAAGTTGGTGGGAACTGCCAACTCTCTCAGAAAGGCGCTGTACCGCTGTACGGAAACCGGACCCACTGAGATTTCGGGGCTGCGACGTATGAAATTGAACAGGCCGACTCGCAGATTTCGAGCAAATCTCTCGTTGACGATTTCCATCGTGGGCATGCGCCCACGAACGATGCGTTCCTGGCTGGAGATGTTGTAGGCGCGAACTTCCCCCTGTTCGGCGGCCTCTTCGACGGTCTTCTGGCTTTCGCCCGTGACCCCCTCTAGTAAGGCATCAACCTCTTCCTGCGAAAGAAACGATTCACTCATACAAAGAGTTCCACTTTGTGCCTATTGGACGATAAAGCTGGAAAAAAGCACTCCAACCACCGGATAGTCAGGTGCAGGTGCCTTCTTTGCGGGTTTCTTTTTCTTGGCAGCCGCGGCTTCATCCTCATGCTCTTCATTGCCACCACCAAAAGGCACAGAGGTTTCTCGCAGAATGTCCTTGGCAAGCTTTTCCTTACCCTCTGGGCTCAAAAGTTCCTCTGCCGTACGACGTGAAATCAGCATGAGGACCCCACTGCGGATGGTTGGCATATAGGCCTTCACACTATCGGAAGCCTTGGCATCTTTGACTTCCAAGGTAACGCCAACCTGCGCCACCCGCTCACCACCCGGGTCGGCCAGATTGACCACCATGTTGTCCAAGGGAAGATAGACTGGAGGTGTCTTTTTCGTATCGTGGGCTGCAGCGCTTGCTGGGGCGGCCCCCTCTTCCCCGTCTTCAGCTGCGGCTTTCTTTTTCAGGAAAAAGAAAGCACCACCACCGCCCAACGCCAACACCAAGACCGCAGCAATGATGATGACGAGCATTTTTTTGCTCTTGGCCTTGGGTTTTTCTCCCTCAGCTGCTTCTTCTGGTTTGGCTGCCACGGTTGTTCCTTAATTTTGTGTTGCTTATAGATTCAGCAGTTCACAGGGGTGAATTAGACACCCTTGCGCTTGGCCCAATCATAAAAGTTAACTCAATCTTTGCCACTAAACAAAAAGATCCAATGTTCTGCCGGCTGGGCCAGCCATTGGGCGGCGGGTTTGAACTTCCCCAGCGGTCCCTTGCGGAGCGGAAATCGCAGCTGTTTGAGCGGCTGCTTGACGGGCCTTTCTGTCTTCACCATTGGGGTTGCCGGAACCAGACGTTCCTACTGAGACGCCCCCAAGAACCAACCCCTCACCTCGCAACAACTCCTTCAGGTGTTCCGACGCATTTTCAAGAACCTCGCGCGTTTCCACTTCATCTGTTCGAAACACGACATGGGCCTCATTGCCAGACATGCTGATGCTGACATCCACCGACTCCTGGCCAAGGCCGTCGAGCTTCAATTCAGCGTTCTGGATATCCTGCGAAATCCAATAGGTCACTTGCTCAGCCACCTGCATCTCGGTACCGGTTGCCCCCACTTCAGGCGCTGCCGTGCTGGCGTAACTGGTCGTACCCAGGGTCGTTGCCCCAAAACTTGTATAAGTAGGCTCTGATGTAACGGGTCCGCCCAGGGTTTTCTCTGCCAAGGCTTTCTCGGAGGCAAACATACTCACCACGGCGGGAACCTGTATCGGCGACACCTCTTTGCCGAATTGCACGGACTTCATCGCCTCCAAGGCTGCAAAAAACTTGGTGTCGCTTTCACGCAATGGCTCCGTGACCGCCGGGCGTGCTTTGCTATCCACCACCGCCTGAGGCAATCCTTTTGCCGCCTTGCCAGGCTTTTCGAATTCCAGAGGTGCCAAAGGTCGCCCAGGAACATCGGACAAGTTTGTCGGTGCTGGCTTGGTAACTGCCACCAGGGGGCCGACTGGCGCCGGTGCTCCAGTACCTGCCAAACCCGTATCAGCGCCAGGATCTGAGGCAGAAATCAACGAAGTCAGAGAGTCCTTGTCAGTGTTCAGGCTAGTTTCGCCGATGCCTGGAAGAAAGTCCGAATCCAAAAGCAGCGCGGATAAATCCAAGCTATCTCCCGCATCTGAATCCCCTGTGGTCAGGCCTGCCGAAGTAGCCGCACTGCTCAGGTCGACGGTTGGCAACAACGCTTGCGCTATTAAATTTATAGCTAGTGACGCAGAATCTGTCTGGGCTAGGGTCGATTTTTTCTCTGATTTTTCGTCTCCCGAAGCTGCAGCCGTGGCTACCGGCGCATCCACAGCCGACAAAACGGCCATAAATCCAAGCGCGCCGGCTGCAGGGGCTTTTCCACCTGGCTTTCCATTTCGGGAATCGGCCACAGTTCCAGCCTTGGCTGGCGAAGACGGGGGGCTGGTTTCAATAGTCATGGTGTTCTCCACGCATTTGCGCTGACCTGGCACGCAAGTGCCGTTGGGCCGCAAACTCGTCCGTCTGACGCTGTTCGCGGCGTTTTTGGGTAAGTTCAATCGCCGATTGGCGGGTTTTTAGTACCTGGTTCAAACCTGCCAGCCGAAATTCCGCCTGCAACAACGCCTGGTGCGCTGTCTCCAATTGCTTGGAAAGGTTCGCCATAACGCCCTCTTGCATGCCAATAGCCTGTTGCAGTCGATCCATGAACTGGTAATGGTGGCGGATCAACTCAGCAGATAGCAAAGTCCCCGTGGCACCGGTCCAGCGGCCGTCCGTATCCAGGGCATAGTTCTGTAACTGGCCCATCTGACTCTTGGCGAAATCCATGTTGCGGATCGCCTGCGCATGGTTTTTGGCCAGCACGTCACGCTGCCGGGTGGCCAACTCAATGGCCAAGTGGATGCTTCGCAATTCAGACATGGCGTTCCAATGCCGCTTCCATCGACGTTTGCAAGGTCTCGAAAGTAGCTGCCTCAAACATGTCCTGCTGCAAAAACTGGTCCATACTGTCGTGCAGGGCAATCGCTTCGTCCAACGCGGGGTCTGAGCCATGCGCATAGGCACCAATTTGCACCAGATCGCGTCCGCGCTGGTATTTGGAGTAGACCGCCCTAAAGCGCCTGGCCATCTCAAAATGCTCTCGAGAAACCACGTTGTGCATGACGCGCGATGCAGACTGTTCCACATCAATGGCCGGGTAATGGCCTGACTCCGCCAAAGTGCGGGACAAAACAATGTGGCCATCCAAAATAGCGCGGGCAGCGTCCGCTATGGGGTCTTGCTGGTCATCCCCCTCAGACAGCACGGTATAAAAAGCAGTAATGGAACCCACGCCGTTGAGCCCGTTTCCGCTGCGTTCTACCAATTGCGGCAGTTTGGCGAAACAGGACGGCGGGTAACCTTTCGTCGCTGGGGGCTCACCAATGGCCAATGCAATTTCACGCTGCGCCATGGCGTAACGGGTAAGCGAATCCATCAGCAAAAGAACGTGTTGACCACGGTCCCGAAAACTCTCGGCAATGGCGGTGGCATACGAAGCACCCTGCATGCGAAGCAAAGGCGGCGCGTCCGCTGGAGCAGCAACCACCACAGAGCGGGCGCGTCCGTCTTCGCCCAAGATATCTTCGATGAATTCCTTGACCTCTCGGCCCCGCTCACCAATCAGCCCCACAACAATCACATCGGCCTGGGTATAGCGGGCCATCATTCCTAGCAACACACTCTTGCCGACGCCGGAACCCGCAAACAAGCCAATACGCTGTCCACGGCCCACTGTCAGCAAGGCGTTGATAGCCCTGACCCCCGTATCCAGAGCGTCACGCACCGGAGCACGGTCCATCGCATTGATCGGCTTGCGGTCCAGAGGCCTGGAAATCACATCCAGAATGGGACCCATCTTGTCCATAGGGTTGCCTTGAGAGTCCACCACCCGACCCAGCAATCCCTCGCCCAAAGGAAGGCGCAACATGCCCACATCTGCGGGCGACTGCTCCGGATGGGGTTCACCCAGCCTGGGTACCGGCACATAGGCGGGTGCCGGAGCGACGCCAGCGCCACTCGACAAGCCGTGTACGTCACCCGCAGGCATCAAAAACGCCCGGTCATTGGAAAAACCAACCACTTCTGCCAGTACCGGTTGTCGGGATTTCATGGTCACCACACATTGAGACCCCACCGGCGCCCGAATGCCGCTGGCTTCCAGCACCATACCTGCCAGTCGGGTCAAGGTGCCTCGCACTTCCAGTGTGGTTTCCTGCGCCACTTGGTGTTTGGCACGGTCCATAAACTCCTGCCAGACCGGAGCACCCAAATCAGTGGACATCATCCACCTCCTGCCACGCAGATTCCAGTCCTAAACTGGCTACGGCCTTTTGCCAACGCCGCTCCAATGTGCCATCCACCACCGTGCCCGCCGACTCCACCAGGCAACCGCCGCGGGTGATTGAGCCATCCGCAACCAGGTTCAGACTTAAATTCGAAAATTCCTGGCGCAAAAGGTCGGCAAACACTTCAATATCCAGGGGATTCATGCGCACTGCAGCCGCCTTGCTGTCCACCGTCAGTGTGCCCAAGGCTTCACGGATTACCGGCTGCAGCGCGTTGGGGTTGGTCGCCAGCTCGTGGCGCAGCACCTGCCGGGCCAGTTCGCAGGCCAACTCCAACACACCTTTGGCCATCACTTGCTGGGACTCCATCAGTTGGGTCTGAGCTGACTCAAACAATTGAGACAGGTTGTGAGCCGCTTGGGCTCCCTGGTTTTCGATGAAATCAGCAATCTGCTTTTGCCCCTCCAGGGTGGCCTGCGCGTGCCCCTGGGCAAATCCTTGCGAATAACCGTCTGAGTACGCCGCCTGCCGCACGGTATCGTCCTTGGCGCGCTCCTCGGCGTCAGCCTGGGCCTTAAGCTTGGCCGCAAAACGCAGAGAGGCCTGGTCAACGGCGGTGAACTCCCAGTCCTTGACGGTGCCCAGTTCTTCCCCGGAAATAAATTTGGA
>CAJBMJ010000010.1 GCA_903954045.1 uncultured beta proteobacterium
AATCCACCAGGTGGCATAGGTGGAGAATTTGTATCCACGGCGGTATTCGAATTTGTCCACTGCCTTCATCAGACCGATGTTGCCTTCCTGAATCAGGTCTAGAAACTGCAAACCGCGATTAGTGTATTTCTTTGCGATCGAAATCACCAAGCGCAAGTTGGCCTCGATCATTTCTTTCTTCGCAGCGCGTGATGAATACTCGCCAGCGTTCATGCGCTTATTGATGTCTTTGAGCTGATCTAACGGAACCACCACACGGGCTTGCAAGTCGGTGAGTTTCTGTTGCAGGTCCTGCACAGGCGGAACATTGCGTCCCATAACCGCAGCCCACGGTTTGCCAGACGCTGCCTGTTTTTCGATCCATTTCAGGTTCAGGAGCTGTGAAGCAATCTTGTTTCCGTTTTTGTCACGACCGCTGAAGTCTGCAATGAAGTTCTCCTGCGGATAGCCACACTTGTCCACAATGATGCGGCGCAGTTCGCGCTCTTTCTTGCGGATATCGTCCACCTGCGCGCGGACCATGTCGCACAGCTTCTCAATGGCCTTGGCGGTGAAACGGATGGTCATCAGCTCTTCACTGAGAGCATGCTGCGCCTTCACGTAAGCAGGCGTACCGTAGCCTTCCTTGTCATAAATCTTGTGGACTTTTTCGAACAACTCGCGCAGTTTGTCAAAGCGCTCCAGCGCCTGTTTTTTCAACTCTTCAAGCTTCTTGGTCAGTGCTTTGGAGCCGCCTTTGCCGTCGTCGTCGTCGGCTTCGTCGAATTCGTCAAAGTCCTCCTCGGCGACATAGTCGTCGGCTTCATTGGGGTTGGAGAAGCCGTCGACGATGGTCGTAATGACGACTTTGCCTTCACGGATTTCCTCGCCCAGGCGCAGAATTTCAGCAATGGTGGCAGGCGATGCGCTGATCGCTTCCATCATGTCCATTAAGCCGCCTTCAATACGCTTGGCAATCTCGATCTCGCCCTCACGGGTCAACAGCTCCACAGTGCCCATTTCGCGCATATACATGCGCACTGGGTCGGTGGTGCGGCCAAACTCACTATCCACGGTGGACAGCGCTGCTTCGGCTTCTTCCTCGGCTTCTTCCACGGTGGCAGCAGTGGATACATTGTTGTTGAGCAACAGGGTTTCCGCATCCGGCGTCTGTTCGTACACCGCCACGCCCATGTCGTTGAGCATGGAGATCACGACTTCGAGCGTTTCGGCGTCGATCAGCTTGTCGGGCAAGTGGTCGGAGATTTCGCCGTGCGTCAGGTAGCCGCGCGTCTTGCCCAGGGTGATCAGTGCCTTGAGGCGCGCGCGGCGCTTGGCCATGTCTTCTTCGGAGAGCACGGTCTCGTCCAGACCGAACTCTTTCATCAAGGCGCGTTCCTTGGCCTTGCTGATTTTCATGCGCAGTGGCTTGACCTTCTCACCGGGTGCAGCCGCTACTTCGGGCTCACCTACCAAGTCCGCCTCAATATCGGACATGTCCATGTCATCAGTGACCGGCTCTGCGCCAGCTTTGGGCTTGCGTCCGCGTTTGGCGCCTGCTTTGGCCGCTGGTACTGCTTCTGCAACATCGGCTTTGGCAGGGCGGCCCGCCTTCTTCTTTGTGAGGTCCTCCGCTTCCACGGGTGCGGCTTTAGGGGAGGGCTTGGCTTTGGACGTTGGCACGGAGGACTCTTTCTTGGCAGACTTGGAAGCTGGCTGTACAGGTTTGGCTGATTTTTGAGCAGGCATGCGAAAACCTCAGAACATCAAAACAAGGAACAGAACGGGTGCCGCATGCTTTGCTTGATGAGCAAACGCATTTGGCTGGACAAGGAATCAAAATTCCCCAAGGCAAGATGGGAGGGCGATCATTTGGGGTGCAGTCCTTGCGGTGAGGTGGCCGAGTGTGAACTGTGTCAACGGTTGGCCTGGCCCGGAGGTGCTGCTGTCGCTCTTGCTGGATCAGCCTTGGATTATACCGTCGCTTTGGGATTTTTCGAGTTGGAGCCTTCGGGCTTGCAGCTCCCGATACCTTTGCAATGCAGCGGGGTCGGACTTGGAGTCTTCAATGGCCTGGGTTTCCTGCTCCTTAATGCGGTCAATGAGCATGCGGTTGATCAGGTCACGCAACTCCGGTTCCGATTCGGTCAAAGAATCTGTCGCCAGGGTGGGGCCAGACATCAATCGCAGTGCCAACGCCTCTTCTTCGGTTCCTGCCAAACCCGAAAGCAATTGCTCCCACGCAAGCGGTCCGTGATCGTGGAGTTGACTCTCCAGCCAGACAAAAATACCGCCATGGGGCGCGGGCAACTCGCACAGCAGGGCATGGTCTTGCGCAGTGAGCGTTTCCCAAAGAGCCGACTGACCCAAAAGAATCCGCGCAGCGTGGTCGGATCGGCTGGCTGGCAGAGCCCGACCCGCACGGCGAACCCGGCCTGCTTGGGGCGGATAGGTAGCGGCACTTTTGCGCCACCCGGCATGGCTGCGGGGCTGTCCGCTTGCCGCAGTGCTGGGCAGCCAAAGTTCGCCTAGCTCGCGGGCGGTCAGTTGCACCAATTCGGCAATTTCCCCCAGCAACTGCAATTTCAGGGCGCCCTCGGGTAGCAGTGTCCATAGCGGTTTCGCATTGCTCGACAGGTGCGCACGACCCTCTGCAGAGTTCAGGTCGCACCCTTCACGGGCGGACTCAATCAAAAAACGGCTCAGCGGCGTGGCCTCCGATACATAGCGAGCAAATGCCTCTTTGCCATGGGCGCGAATAAAGCTGTCGGGGTCGTGTTCAGAAGGCAGAAACAGAAACTTGACGCTGCGCACATCGCTGGCAAAGCTCAGTGAGGCATCCAGTGCTTTGCGGGCCGCCCGCCGGCCAGCAGCGTCACCGTCGAAACTGAAAACCACCGAATCGGTAAAGCGAAACAGTTTTTGTACATGCTCGTTGGTACAGGCTGTGCCCAGCGTGGCCACGGCGTTGGGGAAGCCCAATTGCGCAAGCGCCACCACATCCATATAGCCTTCAGTGACCAGAACATAACCCTGGTCCCGCAAAGCATTGCGAGCCTCAAATAGGCCGTACAACTCCCGCCCTTTACTGAAAACCGGCGTTTCGGGCGAGTTCAGGTATTTGGGCTTTTCGTCACCTAGTACTCGCCCGCCAAACCCGATGCATTCGCCTTTGATATTGCGAATCGGAAACATGACCCGGTCACGAAAACGGTCGTAGCGCTTTTCTTCCTCGCCGTTTTCGGCTTCATGCAGGATGACCAGGCCACTTTCCACCAGCAAGGGATCGTCGTACTGGGGGAAAACGCTGGCCAGGCTGCGCCAGCCCTCGGGCGCATAGCCCAGGCCAAACTGTTTGGCTACTTCGCCCGATAGTCCCCGTCCTTTGAAATAGTCGATGGCCCTGGGGGATTCCTTGAGATGGCGTCGGTAGGCTTCACCGGCTTTTTCCAGAACACTGGTGAGGGTGTTCTGCTTTTGGCGTTGTTCCAGAGCGCGCGCGCGATCCTGCGGAGACGCTTCATCCTCTGGAACCTGCATGCCGTACTGTTGCGCCAGATCCTTGACGGCTTCCACAAAGGTCATGCCTGCGTGGTCCATCAAAAAGCTGATCGCGTTTCCGTTCTTGCCGCAACCAAAGCAGTGGTAGAACTGTTTGGCGGGGCTTACGGAAAACGACGGTGATTTTTCTCCATGAAAGGGGCACAGGCCCATGAAGTTGGCGCCGCCTTTTTTCAGCTGGACATAGCGCCCCACGATCTCCACCACGTCGGCGCGGGCGATCAATTCCTGTATGAAGGTTTGTGGAATGGCCATGGAGAGAATCAGGAAATCGAATCAATCGCCCAACACTACGCCTTCGCGTCTGGGATCGGCACCGCCAAAAAACCCTGTAGAAGTGCGTTCAATCGCCTGCAATCCACTTGGCATGGGCATTTCCGTAATTTTGTGGCCACGGTCTGTGAGCGATGTCACCGTGGCAGCGTCAAATCGCTTGGCTTCCAGCAGGGTGGGGCCGTTGTTCGATCCAAAGTTGGGTAAATTGATGGCATCCTGGCTGTTCAATCCCCAGTTCAAGATGCCATACAGTGTTTTTGCGGTGTAGTGAATGATCAGGGCACCACCTGGGCTACCCGCACTCAAGACGAACTGCTGGGTGGCCTTGTCAAACACCAGGGTGGGTGACATGGAGGAGCGCGGTCGCTTACCCGGTTCCACCCGGTTTGCGATGGGCTGTCCATCGGAGCCGGTGGGTGCAAAACTGAAATCGGTCAACTGGTTGTTCAGCAAGAAACCACCCGCCAGACCCGCGCCGCGATTGACCATCATTCGCGCGCCCCAGCCGTCTTCGATGGTAGTTGTCATGGCCAGCGCATTGCCGTAGGCATCGACTACCGAAATGTGGGAGGTGCCATATTCCATCTGATCGGGCATAGGGGCATAGCTCAGGCTTTGTGCGCCTGGGTTGCCTGGCTTGGCAGAGTTCATGCTTTTGCCCGCGATATCAATGGCTTTTGCCCGCTCGGCCAAGTAGCCGGAGCGCAGCATGCTATGCCAGTTGCCCCCAGGGGCCGCCACAAACTGTGGGTCAGCGACAAACTGTGCGCGGTCTGCAAAAGCCAGGCGCGCGGCTTCGGTGTAAAGATGCAGCCAGTCTGCGTTGGGCTGGCCTGAAACCAGTTTTTGGCTGGCCGCCGGGGTGTGTTGGAGCAAGCCCAATATCTGTCCAATAGCCAGTGCGCCAGAGCTCGGTGGGGGCATGCCACAAAGCCTGTAAACCCTGGAAGACGCAGATGTTGCAGCAGTTGCAGTGCCGGAAACTGGCGCTGCGTAGTCAAAGCAAAGCGGTTCCCGGATGAGTGGTCGATAAGCGGCAAGGTCTGACTCCGACAAGCTGCCCGGATTCGAAGGATGCTTCTGTACCTTCTGGACGATTGCCTTGGCCAGTTCGCCTTTATGGAGGGCATCAGGCCCCAATTTGGCGATGTCACGCAGCACTTCCGCCAGCTCCGGGTTGCGTAAATGGTGTCCGACGGGCCAAGGCTTGCCTTGCTGGTCATAGAAGTAGTTGGCAGCAACCGGATCATTCTTGAGATTCGCCTCGTTGGCCAGCAAGCCCGCCATGCGGGGACTGACAGCGAACCCCTGTTCGGCCAGCGTGATGGCCGGTAAAAACAGGGCAGACCAGGGCAGCTTTCCGTGCTGCTGGTGGGCGAGGGCCAACATGGCAACCGCGCCCGGCACGCCAACAGAGCGGCCACCCACCACGGCATCGATAAACGCCATGGGTTTGCCTTCAGCATTCAAAAAGAGAGACGGTGTTGCTTTGGCAGGAGCTACCTCGCGGCCATCAAATGCCTGGGTTGTTTTGCCGTCAAAGTGCATCAAAAATGCACCGCCGCCAATGCCGCTGCTCTGGGGTTCCACCAAAGTCAGAACCATTTGCACGGCGATGGCTGCATCGATGGCGCTACCACCAGCCCGCAGTACCTGGCGACCTGCGTCTGCCGCAAGCGGATTGGCGGCGGCCACTGCAGATGTGTGGGTGGCCCAGCCCGGCTTGCTGATGCTTGCGCTCTCGCCTTCGGGTTGCGTTGGAATTTCGTATTTCAGGCCGGTGGCGCAGCCCGCCAGACCGCATGCGAACAGAGCCGCAGCTACGGTACCGGCGGAAAAAAGGGAGTTGCGGGTTTTTGGCATCGAAAAGCTCACTTTGTTTTAGGCATGCGGCCCATCAGATAAAACTCGGGGTTGGGCATCATGCCGGTCACATTGGCCATTCGGTTCGATAAACCAAAGAAGGCCGTGATGCCAGCAATATCCCAAATGTCCTCGTCGTCAAATCCGTGGGCATGCAGAGCGTCAAAGTCTGCGTCTTCTACGGTCGCGCTGTCCAGGCAGACTTTCATGGCGAAATCCAGCATGGCGCGCTGCCTGGGGGTGATGTCCGCCTTGCGGAAATTCACCGCCACCTGGTCAGCCACCAGCGGTTTTTTCTCGTAAATCCGCAAAATGGCGCCATGTGCTACCACGCAATACAGGCAATGGTTGGCAGCACTGGTGGTGGTAATGATCATTTCACGCTCACCCTTGGTCAGACTGGATTCTGCGCGCAGCATCAGCGCATCGTGGTAGGCAAAGAAAGCCCGCCACTCAGCGGGGCGACGCGCGAAAGCCAGAAACACATTGGGCACAAAGCCGGATTTTTCCTGAACCTCAAGAATTCGAGCCCGAATGTCGTCGGGCACATTGTTCAAATCGGGCATGGGATATCGCGCGGCAGCTGTCGTCATGGGTGTCTCCTCAGAGGTTCGTTTGAACCATTATCCTTCGGGTCTTCGGCAATTTTCAAAGGCTTTTATGAGCAGTGCATACGATCGGGGTCTGGCAACACGCAAGCAGGTCATGGGGGAGGATTTCGTGGCTTCGGCGTTGGGCAATGCAACGGCTTTCACCCAGCCTATCCAGGACCACATCACCCGGGCCGCATGGGGCGATGTATGGCAGCGCCCGGGGCTGGACCTGAAAACCCGCAGTCTCATTACCGTGGCCATGCTGACGGCATTGGGTAAACAGCATGAGCTCAAAGGCCATGTTCGTGGTGCCTTGAACAACGGCGCAAGCCCCGAAGAGCTGCAGGAAGTTCTTTTGCATGCGGCAATCTATTGCGGTGTGCCAGCTGCCGTAGAGGCGTTTCGAAGCGCCAATGAGGTGGTTGGGGCCGAAAAATAGTGCCAATTCAGGCTCTAGCCCCTGTAAATACTGCATGAGCAGCTATCAACTTGGTAGCGTACAGGCGCCTGCTAGGGCTTTGCCCGCTCAATAGTGGGGTGGGAGTTCGTCCTGCACGCTGCGCGCAACGTTGTCGGAACTGGTGTAGGTCTGCTGGCGCAGGGCAATCACCTCCCGGGTCAGGGTGTCGATTTGGGCTTGCTGACGCACGACTACCTGGTCGAGCTTGTCCAACAGGTCTTCAGTGAAGCTGGCCTTGATTTCAAGTTCCATGAGCCGCTGGTCAATGGCAGAGGTGTCTGTCATGGCTGTGCTTTTCTGAACCGCAGCTTGGACAGCCACTGCGCCACATCGTCCACATAGGTGAATACGGCCGGGATCACCAGCAGGCTCAGAAAAGTAGAGGTAATCAGTCCGCCGATGACGGCAATCGCCATAGGGGCCCGAAAGCTGGTGTCTGC
>CAJBMJ010000011.1 GCA_903954045.1 uncultured beta proteobacterium
AGTAACGCAGTTCCGAAGGAGCTTGATTGAGCTTCAGAATCAACTGGAGTCACTGAAGGCGGAGATTGCCCGTTTGACAGGACAAAACGAACAACTGTCGCGTGATGTGGCAGAGATGCAGCGCAAGCAGAAAGATGGATCGCAAACCCTGGAAGACCGTTTGAGAAAGCTTGAGCCCAGCCGAGTCACCATGGACGGACGCGAGTTTTTGGCAGAGCCTGCAGAAAAGCGGGATTTTGAGGCGGGATTGGCTGTGTTTCGCAAAGGTGATTTTGCCAATGCCCAAGTGGTATTTGTGGATTTCATCAATCGCTATCCGAATAGTGGCTACCGCCCCACTGCCTTGTTCTGGCTGGGCAATGCGCAGTATGCAACCAAGGATTACAAAGACGCACTTGTCAATTTTCGGAACCTGGTGGCCCAGAATCAGGATCACATCCGGGTGCCAGAAGCCATGCTGGCTATTGCCAACTGTCAGTTGGAGATAAAGGATACCAGAGGGGCTCGCAAGACCCTTGAAGACCTGGTGGCAAAGCACCCAACTAGCGAAGCGGGTGCCGCGGCCAAAGAACGCTTGAGTCGGTTCAAATAATTGGTTTTGAGGCTTTTGTGTCTGATCTGGTAGCAAGCTATCCTGATGTAGAGGGACTAGCGCGCAGGTTTTCAGGGTTGGATCGGCTTTACGGACCCATCGGCGCCAAGGCTACGCGTGCGGCGCACGTCGCAGTTGTTGGCATCGGCGGTGTAGGTTCCTGGGCCGCTGAAGCTTTGGCTCGCAGTGGCGTTGGGCGAATCACACTCATCGATATGGACCATGTCGCCGAGTCCAATATCAATCGACAAGTACATGCCAATGGAGAGACTGTTGGCATGGCCAAAGTTTTGGCTATGAAAGACCGTATCGCATCAATCAATCCCGCTTGCGAAGTACTTTGCGTGGATGATTTTGTCGACCCTGATAACTGGCCGCAAATCCTGCCTTCCGGGGTTGATGCGGTCATTGATGCCTGCGACAAGGTGAAATCAAAAACGGCCATGGCACAGTGGTCGCGTGGCACTGATGCCTGGTTTATATCTGCTGGGGCGGCAGGCGGCAAACGCCATGCTCATTTGGCGGATATTGCGGACTTGGCTGAAGTCACGCATGATCCGTTGTTGTCACAAGTTCGGTACAACCTGCGTAAGTTCCATGGTGCGCCCAAGGGTGGAAAAAAAATGGGTGTTGCATGTGTGTTCAGCATGGAAACTGTTCGTTTGCCAGACCAGGCGTGTGGAGTTCTTCAGTCCGACAGCACGCTCAATTGCCATGGATATGGATCATTGGTAACGGTGACGGCGAGTTTCGGTTTATGCGCTGCGGGTTGGGTGATGGATAAAATTTCTAGCGTTGGTTTAGAGGGCAAAAAAACGATATAATTTGAGGCTTCACAGATCGCAGCAAATTCTTTTCCTGCGATTTGTCGGGACCTTAGCTCAGTTGGTAGAGCAGCGGACTTTTAATCCGTTTGTCGTGGGTTCGACCCCCGCAGGTCCCACCAGTGTTTATAAGGGTTTGCCGCTATGAAAGTAGCAGCAAACCCTTTTTGCATTGTGAGCGTGTAGCCACGGTGTAGCCAACGGTGCACGGTTTTGTGCCAACCCTACCATCCGGCACAAACGAAAAACCCATCGGGTCAGTCCCTGAGTGCAGGGCACTCTTTCATTGCGCGGGGCAGTCGACCAATTAAAGAATAGTTCGCATTTTGAGGAACATAGCCATGACTGTTCCTCACTGGCCTGTGTCTGGAGCCAATGAAATAGTGGTCCACGACAGATCGCTGGCTGTAGCGCTTGCGGCAAAGACCCGAACGGAGCCCTGTGGGGGTGAGGTAAGGGTGGTTCACACACCGACTGGCGAGGTGATCTTCAGAAAGCAGAATGATTGAGGATGTGATTCGCAGATCACGCGATTGGCCAGTTAATCGCCGGGTTAATGTCCGATCAAAACCAACACATGGAATTGTTGCTCTAACCAGGGTCTCCCGAACATAAGCGATAAACTTGAGCGAGAAATACAATTTGCTCTTGCATAAAGAACGGAAACCTCCCTCCCAATGCATTCAGCACCTTTTTCGGGAATTCCAATGAAGTTGACAGAAACAAACGTCAGGACCAGCACACATCGCTCCACTGGTGAGAGATTAAATTTGCCTCTTAACAGAATGCGCCGGAATGCGATTACTGCTGCCGCTTTGCTCATTCCTTATGTGCATTCACTTGCAGCAGATCTTGTTTTCGATGCGACTGCGCCAAGCATTACTACTTCGGTTACTGCAGACAACAGTTTGTGGGTAGGGGTTAACAATCCCAATGTCAATCTGACCATTGAATCAGCTGGCTCGGTCACGGTTCCATCCGGAAGCCACTCGGCAACCGTGGGCTTAAATCCTCCGTCTGACGGAAATACTTTGACGGTTCGAGGATTGCTGACTGTTGGGGGAAACAACGTAAATGTCGGCTATTCAGGTTCCAACAATACGCTGCTTGTTGAAAGTGGCGGAGACATTACCGCCAGCAACTTGAATGTTGGAGGTGTCGCCGGTTCGACGGGAAACGCCCTTACGGTTAATGGTTCTGGCAGTACGGTTATTTTGTCAAACAATTTGAACCTCGGCTATGCCACTGGCAACAACACTTTCCGAGTCGAAGCTGGAGGGCAAGTTAGTAACCTGGCCGCTGAAATTGGAGTGGCTTCCGGGGGTGACGGCAACACTGCTACCGTGACCGGTTCTGGCTCTTCCTGGACTAGCACTGATCTGTTTTATTTGGGCTCTGCCAGTAGTGCAAACAGCTTGACTATTTCCAGTGGCGGATTAGTCCAAGCAAATACTAAAGATTTGGTAATCGGATTGGTTCCTGGTGCCAACAGCAACTCACTACTGGTAACCGGCTCGGGGTCACAACTTACCAACACAGGGCAGACTTTGTATGTCGGCCGAAGTGGTAACACCAATACTTTGGAAATACGCAGCGGGGGACTTGTCTCTGGTAACAATGTCCGCATAGGCGGCGGATCTGGAGCAACTGGCAATCCAACGGGCAATAGCGCAACGGTCGATGGTACTGGCTCCACTTGGAACATATCTGGAACTTTACGCGTGGGCTCAGGAACCGCTACGTCTGACACAAGCAGTAGCCTCACGGTTACAAATGGCGGAGCTGTGAGCGTGACAGGAAACGGATTCCTTGGGTATTCCGCTACATCCACTAGCAATAGTATTTTGGTAAGTGGATTGAACTCAGCGCTGAGTGTCGCAGGGGCTGGTGGGCTTACCATCGGAAATGCGGCAGGCTCAACAAATAACGTTGTCATATTGGATAGCAACGGGACGCTGACTGCCACCAACGGCATAACCCTTGGTCAGTCAAGCGGCTTACAAATTGGCTCCGGTGGGGCAGCAGGAAGTATTGCATCTCCAATTTCCATTAGCGGAGCAAGGACTGGTTCCTTTGTAAAGTTCAACCATTCCGCAACAGGGTACACATTCGCATCCTCTCTGGCTGGCACCCTAGAGGTAAGCCATATCGGTTCAGGTTCCACCAAGTTAACTGGTACGAACAGCTATACAGGACCCACGTCAGTTACCGGTGGTACGCTCACTTTGAATGGCGTAAGTGCGACAAGTGCAATTTCTGTCGGTACTGGTGCCGTTCTTGCCATCGAGGCTGGCCAAACAGCGACAACTAGTGGCAACTACACCCAAAACGCTGGGGGTACGTTTCAGACTAATGCAACCAACAGCTCAACGTTCGGAAAACTATCGGTTGCTGGCACAGCAATACTGCCTTCAACCACGAATATACGAGTAGTAAGTGGGAACAATTGTTCAGGCATATCAGAGGGGCAAGTACTTGCGAGTGTGATCTCTGCCACCACACTGGATACGACAACAAACTCATCGACCTACAACGTTACAGATGACTGTACCGATGTGAGTTTCGTGGCTACCAAAGTTGGCCAATCGATCAATTTGACAAGCACCATTGTTCCATCTTGCGGCAGTGCCAATACACAGTCTTTCAGCATCCCTCCAAGTGCGAACCTTTGCAGTCCCGGCTCCGCGTCTTCGGTGACATCATCAGCGGGCCAATATAGTTGGACTTGCTCAGGCTCATTAAGCACGACGCCTGCGAGTTGTACTGCAAACTGGGTCAGCACAGGGGGGACGGGAACTGGCACAGTAACTGCACCCTTACCTGCTGCCAACAATAACTGGGTTCTCACCAATGCTACTGTTAGTAGTTCTCTGCCCGCTACTGCGCCTTCAGGATATGTTTTCCCCAATGGCTCCGTGAGCCTGCAACTGACGACGGGGGATTTAGGATCTGAAGCAAGGGTCACTATCAACTATTCTGAAGCCGTGCCAGCCGGTGCTGTATACATGAAGTACGGTAGAAGCCCGGAGGGGTTTAATTGCTCTGGTGCTGCTTGCCTACAGGATCACTGGTATCAGATGCCCGTTAACAAGGCCGTGTTTGCACCAGACCGTAAAAGTGTGACATTGACGATTCAAGATGGTGGTGTGGGAGACAACGACCTCACTGCAGACAGATCCATCACTGATCCAGGCGGTCCGGCCGTTCTTAATGCCAATGCTGCAAGCATTCCTACGCTCTCGGAATGGGGCATGATCACTTTGTCTGCTCTGCTGGCACTTGGGGCATTCGGAGTCATGCGGCGCAGAAAGATCTGATTACTGCCAGGTGGACACAGTTCGAGTTCCCTACCTGTCTCCGAACTTCCGCCACATCCGCAAAGCCGCAACTGCCAGTGCGGAAGCTCTGGAAGTGGTGGATGTTGTGGCAAGACGGGGGCTGGTACTGTCGTCTTCTACAAAAACCTTCCACAAGTACTGGGTGGGTTACCATCCCCAATATCACATTCTTGAAGGATTGATAAATGCGATTCATCTCATCAATATTGGTAGCAGTGAGCCTGTTTGCGTCTTCAGCCTGGGGCCAAGTGAACCCATGTGCTGCGGGCCAAAACAATATATGCGTGTCCTTTGCAAACTCGCAAAGTGTGCCACTGACCTTCGAAGCCGTCGTGCTGATGTCACTTATGTTGGCTACTTTGGCACTGTTTAAATTGCGCAAGAAATCATCTGGGCTGTTCGGCCTATTTCTGTCGGTAGCTCTCGGGGGCTTGATGGTGTACCAAACGACCAGTGACAGCTATGCCAATGGTTTTGTGCGGGTGTATTTCAGCAGCGGAACTCCAGCAGTGTATCGAGATGATGTCGGTTCAGTAGTCTTTGTAAATGACACGGCGAGCAGCACGACCATCACCGCCATCACCATAAATGGCGTGTCCTATAACCCTTCCAACCCGACAACTTACTCAGGATATGAGGAATGTTTTCTTGGGAAAGTATTGGTCCCGACGACTGGTGGAGTCACTGGGATGTGCGTGATTAGAGGTTTCGCGTAACTGGAGCTTAGCGAGTCAGTTCTGTCAGATTGATGAAATGGAATTTGAAGAAATCCTGACTCGATTCCGTGCACTTGGCGGTATTGCTGACAACCTGACCCTGCGCCATGGTGAATTCGGACGAGGGCTGTTCACAGTCAATCCCAAGAAGGCATTTCGCATACGGGTCCCTGCAAGTCTTTTGGTAGATCCCGCCTGGGTAGAACTTGACTCCAAAGAGCAGCTTCGTATACGACCACAATCCTGCTCCCTCAGTGAAGATGCAATCGTCTTTTTTGAACTGTACCAACGGCATTTCGGTTGGAGCGAAGGTGGAAAGGAATCGGTGGCGCAGCAACAGCGAGATTTGCAGGCCCTGCCTCCCAAACTCAAGAACTTCCTGCATGTTCTGGGCGCTGCCGACGAGCTCAAGCAAAAACCAACCACCTCCTATTGCCTGACCAGATACTTTGTCAACCGGCAGATTGGTACGAAAGCTGGATCTGGGCTCATGCCCATTGCTGAATTGATCAACCATAGCCAAGAGGGATTGCCCTATCTGGTGGATGATGGAGTCACGG
>CAJBMJ010000012.1 GCA_903954045.1 uncultured beta proteobacterium
ACATGCATGGAACCCATGAGAACGCGATTCTTCAAAGTGGTAAAGCCCAAGTCCAGCGGGGCGAGCATGTGCGGATAGGTAGTCATGTAAGTGTCCTCTTTGTATTTCTGGAAAGCACCCGGCCGCTAGGGCCTGGTGGCAGCAGTGTAGTCAAGGCGTAAAGCCCATCCACCAGGCTCGTCCCGAATGGGCATCCCCGTCAGGAATGAAATGCCATGGCGCATCAGATCCTGACTGCCAAACCAGGGTGTGAGCCCGTAAATGAACGCTTTGTTGTCCGTCGCTCCAGTTGCCGGAGGTATACGCATACAGGCCGCGACAGGCGAAATCAGCCAACCAGGGCTCTCTGGGGTTGGCCATTTTCATGGAGCGCTGTCCAGTGGCGCGAACCATAAAGTTCAAAACAAGGGTTGGCCCGTCCAGCAAATGACATTCCGGAGCTGTGCCTCCGTCAAAAACCAAAGGGGCATTACCCGCCTGGACGGTGAACAGCTGTTGATCCACTTTCAGAGTAAGCCCGCGGCCCTCCAGCAGATTGAACCAGCGTTCGACTCCGGTGTAGGCGGAAAACGGTCCATCCGCTGTGATGTCAGCCCGACTGATGCGGACCTGCCACTGGTCCTCGGAACTACCGGGTGGCCAGATCAGCACATCCCGAGTGAGTCCACCCTTGTTGCGCCAGGCCTTGGGTTCAATGTGATCCGCAGAAACAATCAGTTGCATGGTCTACAGCACAGTGCGCAGTGTCCAGATTTCAGGAAACAGTACCACGTCAAGCATCTTGCGCAGGTAACTCACACCACCCGTACCGCCACTTCCGCGCTTGAACCCAATCACACGTTCCACCGTGGTCACATGGCGAAAGCGCCAGAGGCGAAAGGCATCCTCCAGATCCGTGAGCTCTTCGCCGAGCTGGTACAAATCCCAGTGCTGCTCGGGATTGCGGTACACCTGCAGCCAGGCCTGCTCGACCTGCTCGGACGCGACATAGGGTTGGGTCCAGTCGCGCTGCAATTTGTCAGCCGGGATGTCGATGCCACGGCGCGCCAGCAGGCGAAGCGCTTCGTCGTAAAGTGACGGCCCTTCGTACGCTGCCTGCACCAGGGCCAGTCGCTCTGGCGAATGCGCGTGTGGTTTGAGCATGGCCGCATTCTTGTTGCCCAGCGAAAACTCGATACACCGGTACTGAAAGCTCTGGAAGCCGCTGCTTTGACCCAGGTAAGGCCGAATCGCACTGTATTCCGGAGGTGTCATGGTAGCCAGTACGTCCCAGGCATGCACCAATTGCTCCATGATTTTGCTGACTCTGGCCAGCATTTTGAAGGCTGGTGCCATCTGGTCTTTTGCAATATGGGCTACTGCCGCAGAGAGTTCGTGCAGCATCAGCTTCATCCAGAGTTCACTGGTCTGGTGCTGCACGATGAACAGCATTTCATCGTGGGCAGGGGAGAGCGGCTTTTGCGCACTCAATATGGTGTCGATCTGTAGATAGTCGCCATAGCTCATGGTCTTGCTGAAATCGAGCTGGGCTTTTTCGTCGGCGACGATTTTTTCGGTGCTTGTCATTTAATTTCCCTTCTGTTCGATGATTTTGTGACTGCGTGGTCCGCAATCAGATGCGATGTGCGGGCCGTGGCCTCATCTGTTCCTTCGGACCAGCAAATCGGCCAAAGCCCGCACACCGCATCCGATCGCTAGCGTAAACAGTTCTTGACGCTTATGTGACCGCGTGTTTCTGGTTGAACTCTGGCTTTCGCCACTCACCGGACTCCAATACCTGCCGCAAATGTTCTACGGCAATCCAGACGTCTTCAAATCCGATGTACAGCGGCGTAAAGCCAAAGCGCAGTATGTCTTTGTGGATGCCACCGTCGCCAGCACGGAAGTCCCCGATGACTCCACGGGCAATCAGTGCCTGCACGATGGCAAATGCGCCAGAGCCCTCTGCGCTGTGTTCCCGGGTCAGGCAGACCTGCGAGCCGCGTTGAGAGTGCTCGCGCGGCGTGGCCAGACCCAATCCATGGCCTTGGCAGCGTTCTTCCACCAGTCGAATG
>CAJBMJ010000013.1 GCA_903954045.1 uncultured beta proteobacterium
CGCGCCCCGCAAGAAGGAGCCCGCCAGGACCAACGCCCTGAGCGCGCGCCGCGTGGTGAACGCAACGACCGTGGCCCACGCCAGGGACGTGGGGGCGAGCGCAGTGAAAACAGCGAACGCACCGCTGAACCCCGCGCAGAAATGCGTGAGGAAGCACTACCCGTTGCCGCACCCGAGGCTGCATCTGAGGGCAATGGTCAACCCCGTGAGGGAGGCCGTGGCCGTGGCCGCAATGGCAGACGCAGCGAACGTGGCCAACGCACTGAAGAAGCAACCGGCAGCGCGCTGGTAGCCGAAGCGGAGAGCCTCGCAACGCCCATGGTCGGCGATGTTCAGGCTGCACCGGTCAGCGATGTCAATGGTGAGCAACGTCCCAAACGTTCACGCGATCGTTACGGACGTGAGCGGGGTCCGCGTCAGGAACGCGGCGAGCGCAATATCGAGGGCCAGGAGGGAGGTCTGATGGCAGAGGCCGCGCCAGCGACTGCCCCCACCGACTTCCCCGTTGCTTCGCCGTCTGCACCCGAAGTTCAGACTCCAATAGCCGCTGCGCCACAAGCGCCAGAGGTGCAGAGCAAACCTGCTGCTGTCGCTGGCATGCCCAAGGTGACCCTCTACAGCCTACCCACAGAAGCACTGCAAGAGGTGGCCCTGGGGTCGGGTCTGCAATGGATCAACACTGATGCTGCCAAAGTGGCGGCGGTACAAGCGGCCATCGCAGCAGAGCCGCAGTCGGTACATGTTCCCCGCGAGCGCCCTGCACCTGTGGTGCTGGACGACCGTCCTTTGGTGCTGGTAGAGACCAAACGCGACCTGCGCAATATGACCCTGCCGTTTGAGCAGGAAGCCACCGTCTGAGCGGCATCCTGAAAAACCAAAGGGGCACCAAGGTGCCCCTTTTTTGTGGCCTGTTAGGCTAAAACAGATCTACAGCGCCGGTTTTGGACACATCGTCAAAAATGCCCTGACGCACCAAATCTGCGTGGCTGAATACTTTGTTGAATCCGTGGTGCTGTGCATAGTCCACAACACGCTCGGCACGCTCCAGCGCCGTGCTTGGAGAGTCATCCGGGGTGATGCGGGTGAACCCGGCACAGGCAGTCACGCGTCCAATTTGAGGAAAGTTGAATTTTTCCATATTGGCCCTGAATCGCTCGAAAGCAGCCAGAACCAGCGCTTCGTCTGGGCAATGCATCAACACGGCAAACTGCTCGCCGCCAAAACGGTAAATGCGGTCGTAGGTGCGGAAGGTGTTATTCATGATGCGCGCCACCAGCAGCAAGACCTCTTCGGCAATCAGGTGTCCGCCCTTGTCGCTCAAAGCCGCAAAATGGTCTACGCTGACCGTTCCAAGCCAATAGTTGGGCGGGACGCGGTGCCTGCGCTCCTGCCCTGCGGCCACCGGCGCAGACAAGGCTTGGCTGCGCGCCTCGCTACCTTCTTCCATTTCCTCCAGCACTGCACTGTAAAAAGTGTCATCGAGTGACTTGCGGTTGAGCAAACCAGTGAGCGCATCGCGGTCGCTATAGGCCAGCAGGTTGTACATGTTGCGAAACACATGCAAGACTGCTCCGATGATCAACTGCTGCTCATGGTTCAGTGCGGCTCCAGAATGCACCTCCACCACGCCCTCGTCATCGTGGCGGGTGTCATTAAAAAGAGGCAGATAAGTGATGCGTGGCCCGTCTTCACCGGCCCATGCCACCTCCACCTGGCATTGACTCATCAAACAATGCAGGCGATCCTTGTCATCCTCTACGGGACGCAGAGAGTGAAAATCCACCCGAAGCGGGTCAATGACCTTACCCCCGCCTCTGGCGTCCAGAGAGGCAATTTCAAGCCAGCGCTTGATACCTTCTTCGCTCACCACGCGCACCATGACCACGCGCTGGATGGGGAGAAGGTCAATGAGCGCCCGGGAGAGAGTCAGCTCAAGAAGATCACGGTCACGGTGATCCGTCAGTTTGATGAGGTGTTCAATGAGTGAGGCCATGGCCACATAATAGTCTGGAAACTATCGCCCGTCACTTCCCCTAAACCCGCATTTTCAGGGCATTCAGGGAAGCGACGCTTGCTTCAATGCCTCGCGATAGGCTTGGGTTGCGGCGGCTTGATCCTCCCGCTGCTCCGCCATTTTTGCCAGAGCGGTCCAGGCATCACGCTTGAGACTGGAGTCTTGCAAGAGGGACAGCGACTGCCGCAGAAGTTGCTGGGCTTTACCCCAGAGCTGCAGTCGCATGCACACGATGCCAGCGAGGTACTGCAAAACGGCATCGCGGGGGTTGGCCTGCTGCGCCGCTTCAATGCGGACCAGCCAGCTACCATCCGGCGCTTCGCTTTCCTGCGCCCCAAAACTTTGCTCCAGCACCCTTACCAGCCTGACACGCTGCTGCATGGACAGGCCCTGATTCTTCGAATTCAGCGTGTCCCACACCGGCGTCACCCATTGGCGGGCCAGCGACGGCTCACCACTCAAGAAAATCAAACGCTGCGCGGCCTCCATAGCCACGTCAGGAATCTCGCGCACCACACCATCGAGCTCATCCCATGCCCGCTGCAGTTGAACCGGATCATGGGCTGAACGAATCATCTCGATGGCCAACCCACGGGCGATACTGGTGCCTGCACTTTCCGAAAATGCACGGTGCTTGGTCAGCAAGCGTGCCATCTCCAGGGCTTGTCGACTTTGCCCCGCGAGCCTTGCGGCCTTGAAACGCAAGCGTAATGCTACGGTGCGCCGCGCTGCGCCCTGGGGTAATTGGTCTAGCCACTCCACCGCTGCGTTGGCATCCCGGTCATCAAAAGACCATCGTGCTGCGCGCAGCACGACACCGTCACGCATCTCCTGCGCATCGCGCTGGCCTGCATGCGTCAGGGCTTTTTGAAGATGGTTTTCCCGCAATGGTTTGTTCTGCACGGCGTGGGCACCTTCAGCCGCAAGCAAGTGCGCCATGGTCCGAAGTCGACCGGCGTAAGGCAAGGACTCCCCGCCATGGGCAACCGCTTCCTCGAGTGACACCACCAACTCGGCAGCTTTGCGTGAACGGATAAACCGCCCCGCCATCAGATGCGAAAGCGAGTCCAGCAGGGCCGAATAGATGGCCCGCTCGCGTTGCTGAAGACGCCAGCGTCTGGCTTGCACGGGAATATTGAGCATCGCCGAAGACGCCCGCAGGGCCAGGTGCAGGACCAGAAAAGCCACGGCAAGTATCACAAGCACCAGGTTCAGCGACAGGTCGACCCGGTAGGGGGCCCAATAAACCGTCACGGTGCCGGGATTATTGCCAGCAAAAAGGGCACTCGCCGCAGCGATCCCAAACAAAGCCACTAACCACAATGCCCAGCGCATGCCTACCTCCCTGCCGCGGCTGTCGCCAGCGCGGCAAGGGTTTCATCTACCCTGGGCACTTCCAGTGTTTTCATCTGGCTTTGCACCTGCTGCAGCAAAGCGGTGGCCGTCTGAGTCTTGCGCGAAGAAGCATCGAAATAACGGCTCATCGACGTTGCCGCCGCGACCAGGTCTGCGCGCGACGACTCAATCTGGCGCGACAGCAGCCCCAGGCGTGCATTGAGCAACTTCAGCTTAAGGTTCTCGCGCAAGAAAAACGATTGTTCTGGCGACAGAAGGGCCGCTTCCGGGACTTCTACCCGGCTGACGCGAACCAGCGCACGCATCTCATCACGCGCCATGATTCCCAGCCGCACCCACCAACCCGTCACGCTTTCTTCTGCTTTGCGCTGCAGGGGCTCCACCACGCGGGCCGCCCGCACGGCGTTACCCAGCGGCAATTCATCCGCCATGGAAACCAGTTCATCGAGCTTGATCAGCAAGGCAGGGGTATCCGACAGGGCCGTTCCCTTGATGCGCGCCACATCGCGCGCAATCGCCCTTTGCAGGGGTGTCAGCCGGGGCTGGGCTGCACGGGTTAAGCGCAAATCTGCCGATTTGAGCGCCGCGAGCAAGGGTTCCACACTGCCAGTGAGCTGGGCCTGCTGCTGGGCCAAGCGAATAGCAGACTCCATATCCACGACAAGATTCTCGTCACGCGAGCGCGACAGGCTTTGCATCAGCTCTTCCAGCTGGGTGCGCTGCAAACTCACCTCACTCAAGCGCGCATCGAGCACTGCCAGCTTGGCCGCAGTTTCCAGGGTCAGCTCTTGCGACTGCTTGGCAGTGGACTTGGCCTCCGCTGACTGTGCACCGGCCTCGGCACTTTGTTTGGCCAGATGTTCCTGGATGCTGCCCAAGCGCTGCCACAAGAGGCCGCTCATGAGCACTCCGAGCGCTGCCAGGGCTGCTACACCCCAAAACCAGCGTTGCTGTGGAGTCTGGTTGGCGTTTACCGGCCCGGCTGCAAGCACCGGCAACGTTGCAGCACGCACTTCAGAGGGTGCATCTGCGGTTGCGGCAACAGGGTCGGACGTCATTGCATGGATTCTATCGAGGCCACCACCGCGGCAAGGACCGGGCGTGACTCGCAAACAACACCAAAACCCGCGTGGCGAGCGGCCTGCGCAATACGTGGGTGCGTGGCGACCGCCTTCGCCAACGCCCAGGACTGGTTGGGGAGCAGACCCTGCAAATTGGCAATCGCCTCCGAGCTGCTGAATACCCAAACCGAACCATCGCTGGCTGCAGTCCGGGCCAGAGCCAGGTCAGCAGCACTCAGCACAGGGCATCGCCTCTGGTAGGCCACCACAAACTGAACCTCAGCACCTTGCAGCGTCACCTGCCGGGCAAACCAGTCCCTGCCAATGCCCGCCGCAGAGAGACCATCCTCCCCCACGCCACGCACAATCAATACGCGCATACCTGCCTGCACCTGTTTGCCTACCACTGCCCATAAAGCCTCCGAGTCAAACTGACCTGCATTGGCATCCGGAGCGTCAATCAGCGACTCCTCCACACCATGGCGCAACAAAGCGGACCGGCTCCCGGGACCTGTGACATATGCTCTTGTTTTTATAGCTGATGATGCAGTAAATACGGGCGACAGACTCGGTTTTAATGCAAAAAAATGGTCCACGGCATTGCCGCTGACGAACATGACGGCATCAAAACTGGGCAACGTTTCCCAGGCCTGCCCAACAGCAGATGGATCGACCGGGCCACCCACCTCAATGAGCGACAACGCGACCGCTTGCATTCCGGCGTTGGTGAAAGCCGCAACCCATTCCAAGGCCTCGCGTTGCGGTCGGGTCAGGATGAGTCGCATACAAACCGCTGAGACCTCAGGCGGACTTGCCTGTCGCCTTGTCTACGCCAGCCTGCAGCGCAACAGCCACTTTTTCGCCCAAGGCCACGGCAGAAGCGGTATCGCTTACCGAAGCGAGGGCCTGCGTTTGCACCAGCGGTGTATTCCCTTCAGGGTCGCCCCAAGTCGCGTTGATCTTTAGTGTTTCGCCAAAAAACACCGCATGCGCGGCCAGCGGCATGGAGCAGCTTCCGCCCATCACGCGGCTGACAGCACGCTCGGCAGAAACAGCCAGCCAAGTGAGCTGGTGCATCAGGGGGGCCAGGGCAGCAATGACATCCTGCCGCCCGGTACGTACTTCAATGCCCAAAGCACCCTGCCCTGCCGCAGGCAGCATCTGGTGCGGTTCGAAAATGGCACGAATGCGCGACTCCAGGCCCAGACGCTTCAGGCCTGCAGCGGCAAGCACAATGCCGTCGTACAAGCCGTCATCGAGTTTGCGCAAACGGGTATCCAGATTGCCACGCAGTGCTTCAATCTTCAGATCGGGTCGCAAAGCACGCACCAGAGCCATGCGTCGCAGGCTGGACGTACCGACCACAGCGCCTTGCGGAAGATCCGTCAAGGCGGCATATCGGGACGACACCCAGGCATCGCGCGGATCTTCGCGCTCCAGCACACAAGCCAGCGTGAAGCCGGGTGGCAGCTCCATCGGCACATCCTTGAGCGAGTGCACTGCCAGGTCGGCGCGCCCTTCTTCCAGCGCGAGCTCCAGTTCTTTGACGAACAGGCCTTTGCCACCCACTTTGCTCAGAGCGCGGTCCAGAATCTGGTCGCCCTGGGTGGTCATGCCCAGCAGCGTGACCTGGTGGCCTTGCTGCTCTAGCAGCGCTTTGACATGTTCCGCTTGCCAAAGCGCCAGGCGGCTCTCGCGGGTGGCGATAGTGAAATGTTGCACAGTGGTAACCCGTTGGTAATCAAAAAGTAGCCTTGGATGCTAGCATGACCCCTATGAAAAACGCACCCGCCCCCACTCCCGCGAAACGCAGCAAAGACAATGAACGCCCGCTGGTGGAAGACATCCGCCTTCTGGGACGGATATTGGGCGACGTGATTCGCGAAAAGGAGGGAGTGGAAGCCTACGAGCTGATAGAACAGATTCGCACACTCTCGGTGGCTTTTCGCCGTGACGCGGACCACGAAGCCGATAAAGCGCTCAAAAAATTGCTCAAAGGCCTGAGCGGTGACCAGACAGTCAGCGTGATTCGTGCATTTACCTACTTCAGCCACCTGGCCAATCTGGCCGAAGACCGGCACCACATTCGCCGCCGTGAAGTGCATGAGCGAGCAGGCGACACCCAGGAAGGCAGCATTGAAGTAGCCATGTCGCGCCTGCGCTGGGCTGGCATTTCCCAAAAGACCATTGCGAACACGCTGGCCCACAGCTACGTCTCGCCGGTTTTGACCGCCCACCCCACCGAAGTGCAGCGCAAGAGCATTCTGGATGCAGAACGCGACATTGCCCAGTTGCTGACGGCCCGCGATGAGATCAAGTTGCGGGCTTCTTTGGCAACCATCAAGAAAGATGCGCTCACTCCACGGGAACTGGCGACCAATGAAGCCCACATGCGCGCCCGCGTCATGCAACTGTGGCAGACCCGCCTGCTGCGCTTTAGCAAGTTGACGGTAGCCGACGAGGTGGAGAACGCCCTGAGTTACTACGAATCTACTTTTCTGCGGGAAATACCCAAGCTGTACGCAGACCTGGAGGGCATGCTGGGCAACCACCCGGTCCACAGCTTCCTGCGCATGGGCCAGTGGATTGGCGGCGACCGCGACGGCAACCCCAACGTAAGCGCCCAAACCCTGGAATACGCCCTGCGCCGCCAGGCCGAGGTGGCGCTGCGCCATTACCTCACCGAAGTGCACTACCTGGGCGGTGAGCTTTCCATATCCGCCATGCTGGCCGAATGTTCCCCTGAAATGCAAGCCTTGGCGCAGAGCTCGCCCGACCGTAACGAGCACCGCAAGGACGAGCCCTACCGCAAGGCCCTGACCGGCGTTTATGCCCGGCTGGCGGCCACGCTCAAAGACCTTACCGGTACCGAAGCTGCCAGGCACGCCGTAGCACCGCAAAACGCATACCTGCTGGCCGAGGACTTTATCGCCGACCTGCGAACCATTGAGACCTCACTGCGTACCCACCATGGTGCTGCTTTGGTCAGCCAACGTTTGATGCCATTGATTCGGGCCGTAGAGGTATTTGGCTTTCACCTGGCCACAGTCGACCTGCGCCAAAGCTCGGACAAGCATGAGGAGGTGGTTACGGAATTATTGGCTACTGCCCGAGTCTGCCCAGACTACAGCAGTCTCGATGAGGCTGCCAAACGCACGCTGCTGCTGGACCTGCTCAACGATGCCCGCGCCCTGCGGGTGCATGGTGCGGCCTACAGTGCCCATACGGAGAGCGAACTGGCCATTTTTGCCACAGCTAAGGTGATGCTGGAACGCTTCGGAAAACAATCCATACGCCACTACATCATCAGCCACACAGAAACGGTAAGCGACCTGCTGGAAGTGCTATTGCTGCAAAAAGAAGTAGGGCTGATGCGTGGAGTTCTCAGCGACGCAGGACAACCCGGCACCGGGCCTGTCTGCGACCTGATCGTGGTGCCCTTGTTTGAAACCATTGACGACCTGCGCAATGCCGCACCCATCATGCGCGAGTTCTATGCGCTGCCGGGTATCGCCAAACTGGTGCAGCGCAGCGGTGCCGAACAGGACATCATGCTGGGCTATTCCGACAGCAACAAAGACGGCGGCATTTTCACCAGCAACTGGGAGCTGTACCGGGCCGAGATTGCACTGGTCACGCTGTTTGACCAATTGGCGAATTCGCACAACATTCAGTTGCGCATGTTCCACGGCCGCGGCGGAACGGTGGGGCGCGGCGGTGGCCCGAGCTACCAGGCCATTCTGGCCCAGCCGCCTGGCACGGTGCGCGGACAGATTCGCCTGACCGAACAGGGCGAAGTGATCGGCTCCAAATACGCCAACCCGGAAATTGGCAGACGCAATCTGGAAACCCTGGTCGCAGCGACTCTGGAAGCCACCTTGCTGCAACCGACTAAATCGGCCTCCAAGGCGTTTCTGGATACGGCCGCCGAGCTGTCCAAAAACAGCATGTCGGCTTACCGGGCATTGGTCTATGAGACTCCCGGTTTCACGGAGTATTTTTTCGGCTCAACGCCCATCCGTGAAATTGCGGAGCTCAATATCGGATCGCGCCCGGCTTCTCGCAAGGCCACCCAGCAAATTGAAGACCTGCGGGCCATCCCCTGGAGCTTTAGCTGGGGCCAATGCCGTCTGACCTTGCCAGGCTGGTTTGGATTTGGCACTGCAGTTAACACCTTTATCCTTGGTGGTACACCTGCTGAAGCCAACGAGCGCACTGCCCTGCTGCAAAAGATGGTCAAGCAGTGGCCCTTCTTTCGCACCCTTCTCTCCAACATGGACATGGTGATGGCCAAGAGTGATCTCGCTCTGGCTTCGCGCTATTCCGAGCTGGTAGGCGATGCGCGACTGCGCAAGAGGATCTTTGCTGCCATTGAAGCCGAATGGCATGCCACGGCGCAGGCTTTGGCCACCATCACAGGTGAAAAGCAACGCCTGGCCAACAACGCAGCCTTGCAACGCTCTATACGCCACCGTTTTCCGTACATTGACCCACTGCACCACTTGCAAGTGGAGCTGATTCGTAGGTACCGCGAGGGCAAAGCCGACGAACGGGTGCAACGCGGCATCCACATCTCCATCAACGGCATTGCGGCAGGTTTGCGTAATACCGGCTAATCAGGCGGCGAGCAGTTCCCGCACTGCAGATAACTGGCGGCGCGATACCGCCAGCAATTCATCCACACCCTGCAAGCGAACAGCCCAGCCCTCTCCTTCCTCCGAGTCATAGTGCTTTTCCAGCGCGCGAAGGGCTCGGCGGGCCACCAAGGCGTTGCGATGGACTCGTATGTAGCGATCCGCAAACCGTTCTTCCAGCTCACCCAGGGAAGCTTCCAGGATGTAGCTGCGTTGCGCAGTTCGCACGGTAATGTATTTGAGCTCCGCCTTGAAGTAGATCACCTCCGACAAGGGCACCCGCTCCGTGCGGTGGCGCTCCTGTATCACGATAACTTCTTTTTCATCCAAATAGGTGCCTGGTGCTTGTCTGGACTGCACAAATCGCTCTACTTTTTGTAGCGTTGCCTGCAAGCGCTCCAATCGCACGGGCTTGGTGAGATAGTCCAGGGCTTCCAATTCAAAGGCCTGCAGGGCGTGTTCTGCATGGGCTGTCACAAAAACAAGTGCAGGCGGGCTGGGCAAAGTACGCAATGACTGCGCCAAGGCCATGCCATCCACCCCAGGCATATGGATATCCAGAAACGCGACATCCAGTGCCAGGTGCTGCAAGACCTCCATCGCTTGCACAGCGTTCGATGCCTCTGCTTCCACACTGGCACTCGGTGCTTTGCAGTCGCCCAACAGGGTACGCATGCGCGAACGGGCCAGGGCCTCGTCGTCCACAACCAAAGCGCGCAAAGTCATAGCGGAACCTCCAGACGCACCTGATAAACGCCATTTTTGAGTCCGCTGCGAAACTGCCCCTGCAGGTCATGCAACAAGGCCAGGCGCTCGCGCACGTTGCGCAATGCGACTCCGTGACCCTGAACGC
>CAJBMJ010000014.1 GCA_903954045.1 uncultured beta proteobacterium
CTCGACGCTCGACATGCGCAACAAACGTGCGGTGCAACCCGGCCTCAAACGCCAAAGCCTCTTGTGACCAATGGCGTTGTCCCCGTAACCTGATTAAGTTGACAGCCAAGACTTCCCGCGCAGCAGCGGGAATTCGGCAACTTGTGTCAGATTTGGGGGTCATTCAGGGAAGTTTTTCTCCTGACACTGTTTAAGTCAGCCGCTTTTAAGTCACAATGCAACCATATCTAAAAATACTCTAGTCGAGACGGGCCATTAAGTCCGCAAGTTGGCGCCGCTTTTTGCTAGCTTCATTTAGGAGAGGTGTATGAGGCAGTCAACCGCGCATGTCGGATCAGTCACATGGACTGTCGGATCGATAGTATGAGACGTTCCACAGTCACATCACAGCAAGCAAAGCACGAAACGTTTGCCGCCCCACTTCACGAGACAAACACCCCACCGGTACCCAACAAATCGATGCACTCAGAGCCACCAGAACCGGGTCGAGTGCGAGTATTGGAAACGGGGATTTGCCGGCCCTTGACCGTCGATGAAGTGAGATTGACGGCCTGTTTGCCTCGGGATAAGATGCCTCAGAAATCAAAAAAAATATCAAGAACATATTGTTCTTGAAACCAGGGATGGCCAATGAAACTTCCACGAGTTGCACTGACAGTGCTTGCTTTTGCATTGGCACCCATAGCATGCCCCTCAACAGCTGGCGCAGAACCAATCCGCAATCAAATGCGAAACGCTACGGTTGAGTCCCGGAACGTGGCATTCCAAACCTTCTTAGCCCAACACCACCAAAGCTGCCAAGTGCGGGAGTCAATATTTGGCGCAACTGCAACACACCCTAACGGCAGCGGAGACATTTGGTCTGTACGATGCTCTGACGACAAGGCATACGCCATCATCATTACCAATGATGAGAGGTCAACCTCATGGTTTCTGCCCTGCGAACAGGCCGCCAGAATCAGTAGCTTTCGTTGCTTCCATAAAGTAACAACGCCGATTGTTTTCCAATGAAGCGCCTCCACAAATTTCTGTGGATTTTGACGGTTCTCACTACGAGCCAGAATGTCGTAGCACAGAGTAACTGGCAACTCGTTGAGGTTAGTAGCAAAGCAATTGACTTCAGCGCCCCGAGCGGCAGAGTCTGCTCTGACTACGAAGGCAGTGTTTGCACCGATGTTTCAAAGTTCTACCAATTCAACCAGTATTCGCAATGGCGGATGACTTTGGTGGGAACACTCACGCCAGTGTTTGGAGCGCGGATTACTTTGGTCACAGGTGTTGACGCGGCAAAGATGGGTGTTGAACCCAGAATCATTCTGGGCCTAATTGGTGTGAGGCACTTGAGCAGCGACAGCACCTTGTCCGCTGAAATTTACAACTCGTTTATGGGTTCGACTTACCACCGACCCTGTACCGATGAATATGACCGCGAATACTACTGCGGAAATTTGACCGCATGGTCAGATTACTTAGATAAGCGAACAACCTTCAAAGAGTGGGGCTTGAAAGTTGTTTACCGTTTTTAACCAAGGGAGAAACCAACATGAAAAATAAGTTGACATATATGACCACCGCACTGGTCGTTGCCACGCTCGCGGCCTGTGGGGGGGGTGGCGGAGGCACACCGATGCCTGCTCCTGGCACAGCTACTCCATCTCTGCCGAGCACACCGGTAAATACGACAAGCACTGCCGACCCAAATGCGGCGGTTACAACCGCGACACAAAGCATTGATTTGCGCTGGGGCATTCCAGCAGTATCTACGGCGCTCAGCAATACAGACAACGTGACGGCGCAGTTTTCGACAACCCAGACTGCTGTGGCAATGGTGACCTCTTACGGCTACAAATACCCACTACAGACTGTCGACACTGTGCTGTCTTTTTCTTCACCTATGGATAAGAGTACATCGCTCTTGCAGGGAGTGTGGATCACCCAGGACGTGAAGTCCGCTTGGGCACAAGGGTGGACTGGCAAGGGCGTAAAAATTGGCATTATTGACGATTTCACTGCAAATCAAACTAGCGAATTCATCAGCATTCCAATTGCGACATCCTGCGAATCTAGCACCACGGCGACCGGCACACTGACGATGTGCAGCAGCGCCAGGACAGCCGTGTTCAAGCGCACGCATGGCGATCAGGTCGCAATGATTGCAGGCGGCGCAAGCAACACACTACTTGGTGCCTATGTGGATACTGGTGGGTACAGCTTTGCCAAGGAAGTTGGGCGCTATGCAGTGGTTGGGGACCTCAACATATCCTTGTCATCGCCTCAGTATGGAGTGGCTAAAGACGCGACGGTTATGCGTAGCGACTTTTTAACCTATCAATCCAGTACCGATGGGCTGTTTTCAGTACTCAAGAATTGGGGAACTGGTACAGATGCAACGAGTCAGAAATACCGCGAATTGAAGGTAGTAAATCTTAGCCTGGGTGGAACGTCTACGAACCCTGTTATCAACAAGTCCACATATGCTCAGCAATTGGCATTTGCAAATGCAACTACAACGCCTGATGCGGTATTTGTCAAGGCAGCCGGTAACAGCTCTTGTGTTGCATCGCAGAGCAATTGCGATCCAATGAATTCGGTTTTTTACAACTCACCACAATTTAAGTCTAAGTCGTTGTTGGTCGGCGCACTGACGCAGTCGAACGGAACAATTGCCAGCTACTCAAACACGGCTGGTAGTTATGCTGATCGTTTTGTTGTCGCTGATGGTCGAGGTATTCGCGAGAGTGATGGCACATATGCCCAAGGCACTTCGTTTGCAGCACCACGCGTATCTGGCTATGCCGCCATCCTGCGCCAGAAGTTCCCCAATCTGAATGCTGCCAGCACTACTAATGTGATTTTGGACACCGCAAGCTGGAATACGGCGTGGGGCGCCAAGAGTGCAACCACACAAGCTATCTACGGGCAAGGCGAAGCGAGTCTATCCCGTGCGCTTGCACCAGTGGGGATGTTGCGTTGAGCGTTGATGGATGGCGCATTTTCTTTGCAGAAAGTCTTGCTCCAGTTCAGGCATCGTTTCATAAAAAAAGTTTCGTTCTACTTATTAAGGATTGATGATGAAAAAATTTGCCTTTGTTATTTTGATTTCGGCCTTATTCACAGGCTGCGCATCCGTAAAAATGGAAAGCAAAGAGGCCTCGGACAAGGTAAAACAGTTTGCGCAGCCGACGTCTGGCAATGCAGGTCTTTATGCGTATCGTGACAGTACTTTTGGTGGGGCGGTGAAAAGAGATATTCGGGTAGATGGAAAATGTATTGGTGCATCTGCTCCTAACGTTTTCTTCTATACGGAAGTTGCGGGTTCCAAGGAGCATGTGATTTCAACGGAGTCAGAGTTTTCTGCAAACGACCTATCTCTAATGGTTGAAGCCGGAAAAAATTACTTTATTCGACAGTACATAAAAATGGGCGTGTTTGTCGGCGGAGCTGGTCTTGAATTGATTCCCGAAGAGCAAGGAAAAGTAGCCGTTGCAAAACTTGAACTCGCAACAGCAGGAACGTGCAGCAATTGATGTACGGCTATCGTCGGGCCACAAATTGCCACTGGACGCTGCGCAGGCACTCCAGTGGTGCGGGACCATGACAAACACCGTTTCGCCAGTCGTTAAAGTGTGCCTACCATTTAACCCGCTCGCGCTGACTAACGCCACCCGGTCTCGAAATGCTCCCCGATGGCCGTTACAGCAGCGTTCGCTCAGGTCAGTCACTCCTGAATTGATAGCTGCCTGCGCATATTCCACGAGGGCTGAAGGCCAATAACACCCTAAAATTTGGTCAAGCGCGCCCGGCCAGCCGCTTCAGCCCTTGCCACTGCTGGCTCCAGAAGCCCCGGCCATAATCCCGCCCCTGCTCTACCTGATCGCGTACGCCAGTTGGCTCGAAGCGCCGCTCGAAATTGGCAGTTCCAAACAGCATGTCCCAACAGGGCAACAGCACGCCAAAGTTGGCGCCGCCCAGTGTTTGACGACCGGCCGATTCGTGCCCTATACCGATTGAGTGGTGCAGCCGGTGAAAACGCGGGCTGACCCACAGGCGTTCGCCCACCGGGCCAAACCACAAGCGCAGGTTGGCATGCTGAAAGTTCTCACTCAGTTGGGTGAAGGC
>CAJBMJ010000015.1 GCA_903954045.1 uncultured beta proteobacterium
AAACGTGCCGCCGATGTGTTGTCAGCCACCACGCTTTTGAGGTCGAACTTGAAGTCGCGGTAGCGGCTGTCAATCACCTCAATGCCGGGCATGACAAAGTCAGTTGCCGCCAGCACCGCACCGATGTGGCAACCGGGGCCGCGCAACTCGGCCTTTGTGACGAACGCAATCTCGGGCTCCACCTTGGGGTGGATCAGCTCACTCACTTTGCACTCGCCGCCATCGGGCACGGCGTAGTAATCGGCCATGAAGCCAAACACCGGTGTGGTGACACCCATCTGCTTCATCTTGGCGTGCGAGGTGAGGCCCGCCTTCAAGCCAACGATACGGTTGCCCCTAGCGATCTTGTTGGCCTTGATGGTGTTCTGGATGGCGTAGGCGTCGTCCCAGTCCATGTCCGGATAATCGTCGGTGATCTTGGTCGTGTCGTGCGCCTGCAGTTCGCAGTTTTCCAGGCGTTCGGCCAGAGCCGCGATGGTTTTGTTATCGAGTTTCATGCTGCTGCTTTCTGTGTGATGCCGCGTTCGCGCGCCATGGTCATGGCGGTGTCTTCAATCATGTCTTCCTGACCTCCGACCATGCCCCGGCGGCCCATCTCCACCAGAATGTCGCGGGCCGATACGCCGTATTTTTTCTCGGCGCGTTTGGCGAACAACAGGAACGACGAATACACCCCGGCATAGCCCAATGTCAACGAGTCGCGGTCAATGCGAATGGCGTGGTCCATCATGGGCACCACCAGGTCTTCGGCCACGTCTTGAATCTTGAACACATCCACGCCGGTCTCAATGCCCATGCGCGCGCAAACGGCCACAAACACCTCCATCGGCGTGTTGCCGGCACCCGCGCCCAGGCCTGCTGCGGCGGCGTCAATGCGGTTGGCACCCACTTCAATCGCGGCAATCGAATTGGCCACGCCCATTGCCATGTTGTGGTGGCCGTGAAAGCCCAGTTCGGTATCGGGCTTGAGGGCCGAGCGCACTGCACCCAATCGGGCACGCACATCGTCGGGCAGCATGTAGCCCGCCGAGTCGGTGATGTAGATGCAGTTGGCACCATAGCTCTCCATCAGCAGGGCCTGGGTCACCAGCTTTTCCGGGCTGGCCATGTGGGCCATCATCAGGAAGCCCACGGTGTCCAGGCCCAGCGCACGGGCCTTGCCGATGTGCTGCTCCGACACGTCGGCCTCGGTGCAATGCGTGGCTACACGGATGGTGTTTACGCCCAGGTCCTTGGCCATCAGCAAATGATCCACCGTGCCAATGCCGGGCAGCAAGAGCGCCGACACCTTAGCCTGCTTCATCAGAGGAATGACGGCGCCCAGATACTCTTCATCAGTGTGTGCCGGGAAACCGTAGTTGACCGAAGATCCGCCCAGACCATCGCCGTGGGTTACTTCGATCAGCGGCACGCCAGCGGCGTCCAGACCGCAAGCCACGGATCTCATCTGGTCCAGCGTCATCAGGTGGCGCTTGGGGTGCATGCCGTCGCGCAGCGTCATGTCGTGGACGGTAACTTTTTTGCCTTGCAAATTCATTTCAATTCTCCAAAGGTTCAGGCAGCCACAGCGGGAGCGGTGGGCTTTAGCGTTAGCGTGCCCGCGAGGATTTCTTCGGCAAACATTTCTGCGGTGCGGGCCGCAGCGGCGGTCATGATGTCCAGGTTACCGGCGTACTTGGGCAGGTAGTCGCCCAGGCCTTCGACCTCCAAAAAGACCGAGACGCGCTTGCCATCAAACACGGGGCCGTTCACCAGTTTGTAGCCCGGCACATACTTCTGCACCTCCTTGATCATGGCGTGGATGGACGCGGTGATGGCAGCCTGTTCCGGCTCGCCTTCGGTTAAGCAATGCACGGTGTCGCGCATCATCATGGCGGGCTCTGCCGGGTTGATGATGATGATGGCCTTGCCCTTTTTGGCACCGCCCACTCTTTCTACCGCAGCCGCCGTAGTGCGGGTGAACTCATCAATGTTCTTGCGCGTGCCGGGGCCAACCGAGCGGCTGGACACGGTTGCCACGATTTCGCCGTAAGCCACGGGCTGCACACGGCTCACGGCTGCCACCATGGGGATGGTGGCCTGGCCACCGCAGGTGACCATGTTCACATTCATTTCGCGTTTCCCCACATGCGAAGTCAGGTTCACCGGCGGCACGCAAAACGGGCCAATGGCCGCAGGCGTCAGGTCAATCATCAGCACGCCGAGTTCATTGAGCTTGCGCGAATTCTCCGCATGCACATAGGCACTGGTGGCATCAAACGCAATCTGCACGCCATCGGCCAGCACGTGGGGCAACAAGCCGTCCACGCCCTCAGCGGTTGTCTTGATGCCCATCTCACGGGCACGCTTCAACCCGTCGGACTCGGGGTCAATGCCCACCATCCAGACCGGTTCTAGAAAGGGGCTGCGTTGCAGTTTGGCGAGTAAGTCGGTGCCAATGTTGCCAGGCCCGATCAGGGCGCATTTGATTTTTTTGGTCATGATAAATACTCTTGAAGAGTTAGTGAAAGCGCACGGAGCAGCTACCCAGCCCGCCAATAGAGACACGGAAGTTGTCACCCGCTTTGGCTGGCGACATGGCCGCCAGCGCACCGGACAGCACGACCTCACCGGCCTTGATGCCGATGCCCAGACGGCCCAGCGTATTGACCAGCCAGGAGACCGCATTCACGGGTGAACCCAGCGCAGCGGCACCCGCACCGGTGCCGATGATGTCGCCGTTTTTCTCAAACACCATGCCGCAGGTGGACAGGTCGATGCGACGAGGATCCACTGCACGGTCGCCCAGCACGAAAACGCCGCAAGAAGCGTTGTCGGCCACGGTGTCCTGGATCTTGATTTTCCAGTCACGGATGCGCGAGTCCACAATCTCGAAGCAGGGCATCACACATTCGGTGGCGGCCAGGACGTCGGCATTGCTCACGCCCGGGCCCATCAAATCTTTCTTCAGGATGAAGGCAATCTCGCCCTCGGCCTTGGGTTGGATCAGCGTGCTGATGTCAATGGATTGGCCTTCGTTGTAAATCATGCCGTCCAGCAGGTAACCAAAATCAGGCTGATACACGCCCAGCATGTTCATCACGGCAGCCGAGGTAACGCCGATCTTTTTGCCGACGATGCGCTCACCCGCATCCAGCCTGCGCTGCAGCATGCGCTGCTGGATGTGGTACGCGTTCTCGATGGTTATGTCGGGGTAGCGGGTCGTGAGCGGATCGACCACGGTGCGGGTCGACATGGCCTGATAGAGCTCGTCGCCCAGGGTGGTAATCAGTGTGGTGTCCATTGATGAGGTCCGGTTGGTTTATTGAAAAATCGGGTGGTGCGAATCAGCGGGCGGCCTCTGCATCTGCCTCGGCCAGGAAGTTCCCGACCAGTTGCGTAAATCGCGCGGCATGTTCAATCTGCGTCCAGTGCCCGCAGCGTCCGAACACATGCAGTTGGGAGCGCACAATCCAAGCGCTTAGTGTCAGCGAATTCGACAGCGGCAGCACTTTGTCTTCGCGGCCATGGATCACCAGCGTTTCGTGCGGCAGTGCGCGGATGTCTTCCTCGCGGCTGGCCAACGACTCGACTCCGTTTTGACGCGGTGCAGGGAACATGCTCTCGAAGGCTTCCTGAAAGCCGGGTAGGATGCTGGCCTTGTAACGCAGCTCGGCCAGTTCGTCACTCATCAGCGTGCGGTCATAAGCAAAGATGTCGAGCAGCTTGCGCATATTGGCAATCGAGGGCTGATAGCCCCAGACAGCGTCCAACCCCTCAGTGATCGGGAAAGACACACCGGCCGAACCCATCAGTACCAGTCGTCGCACGCGCTTGGGGTGACGAATTGCCAGCGCCAGTGCCAAGCCCCCGCCAAAGGAGTTGCCCACCAGGTCGGCCTGTTCAATCTTCAAGGCATCGAGCAAACCTACGGCTTGTGCAACCCAGGTGTCCATGTTGTAGAGCACACCCGCCGGACGCTCGCTATAACCAAAGCCGACCATGTCGGGCGCGATGACGCGGCGCTGTGCGGCCAGCACAGGAATAGTCAGGCGCCAGTTGGCCCAGGCGCTCACACCCGGGCCGGAGCCGTGGATCAGCAGTACCGGGAAACCAGTTCCGACGTCGTGGTAGTTGGTAACAATGCCATTGGCAACAATGGACTTGCCGATCTCAGGGTTCTGCTGCATCAACCGGCTTTCAGTACTTGATCATCACGTTGCGCAGTTCGGTATAAAACTCCAGCGAGTGCACACCGCCCTCGCGCCCGATGCCCGACTGCTTGGAACCACCGAACGGCGTTCGCAGGTCGCGCAGGAACCAGCTGTTAACCCAGCACAAGCCGACTTCAATCTGCGTAGCGACTCGGCTGGCGCGGCTGATGTCCTGCGTGTAGATGGAAGTCGCCAAGCCGTACTTCGTGTCATTGGCCATGCGCACCGCTTCCTCTTCGGTGTCAAAGGGCTGGATGTGGCAGCACGGGCCGAAGATTTCTTCGCGCACCACGGAGGCGGTTTCGGGCAGGCCTGTCCAGATGGTGGGCTCGACCCAGCAGCCATCCTTCAAGTCGTCGGGCATGTCGGGCACGCCACCGCCGAAGACGATGGTTGCGCCCTCTTCTTTGGCTTTGGCGTAATACGACAGCACCTTCTTCTGGTGGATCTTGCTGACCAGCGGGCCGATCTTGGTGTCATGGTCAAACGGGCGTCCGGGCTTCATGCCCTCGGCCTTCACCTTCAGTGCCGCGACGAACTTGTCAAAGATCGGGCGCTCGACATAGACGCGCTCGGTGCCCAGGCAAACCTGGCCGCAGTTCTCAAATACCGAGCGGGTGACGGTGTTGATAGCGTTCTCAAAGTCGCAGTCCGCAAACACCACGGCGGCGTTCTTGCCACCCAGTTCCAGAGACACCGGGCGGATGCCATCGGCACCGGCCTTCATGATCGCCGTGCCGGTCTTGGTTTCACCTGTGAAGGTGATGCCGTTAACACCCTGATGCGCGGTGAGGAACGATCCGGCAGAGTTCACGCCAAAGCCGTTCACCACGTTGTAGACGCCGGGTGGCACGCCGACCTTATTCATCACTTCGCCCAGGAGGGTGGCGGTGCTGGGGGTGGCCTCGGAAGGCTTGACCACCACGGTATTGCCGCAGGCCATGGCCGGGCCGCACTTCCAGGTCATCAGCAAGAGCGGCAGGTTCCACGGACAGATGATGGCGATGACGCCGCGCGGGGTGCGCACACCGTAGCTGCGTGCAGTCTTGCCATCGGGCGTGCGCATCTCGAAGGACTCGGTCGACACGTTCTTGATGGTGTCAGTGAAAATCTTGAAGTTGGCCGCACCACGTGGAATGTCGATGTGCGAGGCCAGGTGCGCGGGCTTGCCGGTATCGGCCACCTCGGCCTGCAGGAAGTCGTCAAAGCGATTATTGATTTCAGCCACCAGGCCATCCAGCATGGCGCAGCGCTCCACCACCGAGAGCTTGCCCCAGGGTCCGTGCAACGCAGCACGGGCGGCAGCCACCGCCGCATCCACCTCGGGCTGCCCGGCCTCATGGACCATGCCGATGAGGCTGTTGTCCACCGGGTTGCGCTTCTCATACGTCTTACCGCTGGTGTTGCTAACGTACTCACCGTTGATGAAGTTGAGGATCTGTTTCATGGCTGTTTGCTAGAGTAATTAATGGTTGGCGTGCATCAGGGTGCTGCATGCTTTAGCGCATCGAGGCCGGCCTGGGCAATCACCTGGTCCTGCTCTTCGCTGCCACCTGAGACACCAATGGCACCAATACGCTGACCGCCCGCAAGAATGGGCAAGCCGCCGCCAAAGGCAACAAAGCGGGGGCGCAACACAATGCCTTCGCGCACGGCCTGCGAATGGCTTTGCAAGGCTGCCGCCCACTGGTGCGTAGGCAGGCCAAAGCTGACCGCCGTGTAGGCCTTGTCAATGGCAATGTCCACCGAATGCAGCGGCGCGCCGGGCATGCGTAAAAACGCAGCCAGGGTACCGCCTGCGTCAACCACGGCTACGTTGACGGCGGCACCCAGACTTTCGGCATGCGCAACTGCCGCCCGTGCAGCAGTTGCAGCAGCTTCCCAACCAATCACGGATTGGGAGTACGCGATTTGCATCAGGTCACCACGCTCAGGAAAGCCGGGTTGAGCTTGCGGTCGTGGTAGAAAATGCCGCGGCCCACATGCTCCCAGCTCCAGGTGATCGGGTGGTTATCCGGATAGTGGTCATAGCCACCGCAGAAGGTTTCCAGACGGTTACCGGAAGGATCAAAGAAGTAGATCGTGGTGCCTTGCGTGATGCCGTGGCGAGTCGGGCCGATGTCAATAGACACGCGGTTGATACTCATGATGTCAGCGGCGCGCAGCACGTTCTCCCAGCTTCCCATCTGGAACGCGACGTGGTGCAGCTTGCCGTCTTCGGCGTGACGCACCATGGCCAGATCGTGGGCTTTGGCGCTGCAAGTCAACCAGACCGCCAGGTCGGTGTTGCCGTCTTCAAGCTTGACGCGCTCAACCAGGTTAAAGCCAAGCACTTCTTCAAACAGTTTGCGCGAGCCATCGATATCGCCACCGTACAGCAGCGCGTGGTCCATGCGGATCGGACGGATACCCTTGCCGTCGATCACATCGACTTCGGGGTCGTTGTAGGTCATGCCGTTGCCCACATCGGTCTTTTGCGAATACAGCTCAATGGTGTGACCCGTTGGAATCTGAAAACGCACGCGCTCACCGGTCTCCAGCATGTCGCCAGCGGGAATGCGCTCGGTCTTCACGCCATAGGCCTTGAGCTTGCCATCCAGTTCTTCGAGCGTTGCCTTGTCGAGGACTTTGTAGCCGAAGAAGTCCAGTCCGGCACGGTCGGCCTTGCGCAGCACGATGCTGTTGTGATCGCGCTCCGCACGGGTCTTGAAATAGACACGTCCGGAGGCGTCACGCCCGGTTTCCACCAAGCCCATCACGTCGGTGTAAAACTTGACCGACTCATCCATGTCGAGCACGCGCAATTGGGCGTGGCCCGGACGTAAAACACCTGTCATTGCCATTTGTAGTCTCCAGTTTGTCTTCAGGTTGATAAATCAGGAACGACGGTCGGTTCAACCACCCGGCAGACGTTTTTTTTCATTTGTCCAATCACTCGCAAAGAGATGGCGCTGGACGGGCGCACGCGGCAAGCCAGCACGCGGCCCTGTGCCTCATCCTCTTCACTTACGTGCTCACGGCTCATGACCCGCTTGGTATATGAGCCACTGAGAACGTGCACCTTGCACACACCGCAACCGCCGCCACGGCAGCCCACGGGAATGCCTTTCTTTCCCAGCGACTCCATGCCTTCGAGCAGCGTCAGCGTGTCAGAGCAGCGGTAGCTGCCGCCATCGTCCTCAATGGTCACGGTGTGGATGGTCATGGCCGGGAATTCGTGCTATCAAATTTTGCGAAAGAGCGGGCTGCGCACTTGCTGTGCATCAGCAGCTGAAATGAATTTTTCGGTGTAGATGTCGCGCTCGAACAGTCGTCCCTGCATCAGCGTGGTGATGCAGGCTTCAACCATCAGCGGCGGGCCACACAGATAGGCCTTGCGACCCCGGAAATCGTTGTTGAAATGCGCCTTGGCTGCCTCATGGACAAAACCCCAGGCACCAGCCCAGCCGCTGTCTGGCGGCTCATTCGAGAGCACAGCAACGTAGCTAAAGTTTGCATACTGCGCTGCCAGCGCCACGAACTCGCTGTGGTGATACAACTCGGCCTGGCTGCGTGCGCCATTGATCAGTGCGATGGGGCGCGTGCACCCCTTTTCCAGCAAGTCCAGAATCATCGAACGCGGGCTCGACAAGCCGGAACCACCCGCCAGAAAGAGGTAAGGCAATTGCTCTGCCTCATGCTGCGTCTGGCGTACAAAGAAGCGCCCATACGGACCGCTGAACCGCACGCTGTCGCCACCCTTGAGCGTGTCGTGAATCCAGCTGGTGGCCACACCGCCGGGCACACGCCGGATATTGAGCTCAATCTCCCCCGATGCCGAAGGCGCACTGGCAAGGGAAAAGGCACGCGCATGTTCTTCACCCGGCACCACCAGATTGATGTACTGACCCGCCTGAAACTGAATGCGGGCCGACGCATCCAGCTTGATCCAGACACCCTTCACCGTAGGCGTCAGGTCCTCAGTGCGCGTCACGGTGCCGCAGTAGTCCTGCACCGGCAGGTTCAGGGCATCGGCCTCTTCTTCTATTTCGGCATTGATCGTGACATCCGATTCCAGCGTGGCGCAGCAGGCCAGACACTTTCCTTCTTCGCGCTCATAGTCCATGAGCGCGAAGTTGGAGGCCGCCCCGTGATCCACTTCACCATCGGTGACATCGATCTTGCAAGTCGCGCACAGGCCATGGCAGCAGGCGTGCGGCAAATAAATGCCGGCACGCAGGGCTGCGTCGAGAATGGTTTGACCCGTCTCGACCTCAAGCACCTGCCCGGTCGACTCGATGGTGAGTTGATAGCTCATCAGCGTCCCGTCACACTCAGCTGCATGAACCGCTCAGGCCAGTCAGGCCCGGTGTGCGAAAGCGGATGACGTCCTTGTGACCCAAGCCGTTTTCGGCCAGCGTTTTTGCGGCATCGGGTTTCCATGCCTTGCCGGACTTGAACCACTCGGCCTTTGTCCAATCGATCTTGGCAAAGTCCGGGTGGGCTCCAAATACGCCTGGCAACGGGCCCGCGAGCATGTCGCCAAATTTCAGTGAGGGCGGCAACGGCAGGCAAAACGGGGCACAGAACATCAGGTGGTCTTCCCAGCCGATGTAGAGCAACGGTGCCGGAAACTTGTCCACGGTGTCCTTCTGGATGAAGGGGTAGGGACGAACGGAAGTAGTAGCCATGATGAATGGGTCTCCTGGTGGTCTGCGTTAGTTGCCCTTGGCGAGATCACGCCAGGCTTTAAAGTTTTTCTGATCCTGCGAACCTTCAAAGTCCAGGTTGTCGCGGCCCATTTCCATGCGGTACCACTTGAGCACTTCGGCCAGCGGGTTGAAGTCCGCAGCACCCGGATTGGCCTCCGGCGTGAAGCAATTACCCTGATAAATCTGGTGCACCGGCATCCAGGCCTGAATGTATTTTTCAGGCTCGTGATCGAAGATGTCTTTGCAGCCATCCGAGCAGAAGTGGTACTTCATGCCGCTGTAGTCAGACTCGCGGTAAGCGATCTTGGTCGGATCGTCCGGTTCGGTGAAGAACATGGGGATCTGGCAGGTCTGGCACAACATGGGGAGCGTGGTGTTGTAAAACCGCCTGCCCTCAGCCGCCTCTTTGGCCCAATGTTCGTAGCGTGGCCGGTAGTACTTGTCAAAAGTGTCCGGGTATTTTTCGGACAACCATTGCATCTCGGATTCGGAAGGTGTCCAGGTGTGAAACGGTGCAGCCGCGCCATAGTTGTAAAACACGGCCCAGGCCTGGTGCGAAAGGTGGTCCTTGTCCTTGCACGCTTGTGTCCAACCGGCAGGTACCGTGATGCCGTAGCGTGCCAGGTCGGCAAACAACGCGCCGCCATTCTCCTCGGCGTAGGTTTCCCAGGCTTCCTTCCAACTCATCACGCGCTTAGGCAACATGTAGTCCATCATCATGGCCACGAGCGTGAGCACGCGGTAGCCGCGCCAGAACCACTTGTCGATCCAACGCTGCACGATGGGCAGGTTGTCGGGGTCTTGCTCCAGGATGAACTTGATCATCTCGAGGCCCAGCGTCATGTGGCGCGCTTCGTCACTCTGTGCAGAGAAACCAAAGGCCATGGCGGCCATGTCACCGTTGTAGGCTGCACCCGAAACAAAGGGTACAAACAGCAGATTGGTCAGCACGTATTCAAACGCAAAGCCAATCGACACCATGTACTCAAACGGGCCAGCGGTGATGGCATCGTCAAAGAAAGACTTGGGCACCGACAGGTACCAGACGCGGTCGTGCTGGTGGCGGAAATTCTGAAAGCCGTTGTAGAACTTGTTGTAGTTCGACATCGAGTGAACCTGTGTCTGCGAGTGGCGGATTTCGTCCAGCGACTGCATCATGCAGGCCACGCGCGGTCCAGCCCCGGCAAACTGGCGCCCGACGTGGGCAAAGCCCCGGTGCGCCATGTACTCGAGCGGTGACACGCCGGTCAGGAACAGCTTGAGCGCGTTGATGTAGCGCGCATCGGTAACTTGCAAATGCCCGTTGTTCTGATTGAACGCATCGATGATGGCGTAGAGTTTTTTCTCTTTCTCCGACTGATATTTCCAGTAGGCATCCATCGTCAGACGGAAGGGATCTTCAAACTTGCTCCAGTCGTGGATCTTGATTCCCTCGTACTCCAGGTAGGGGTAAATGTCGGTCTTCTTCTGGTAACTTGGCTCCCAGTCCAGATCGCGCGTCATCAGGTTGTAGCGATCTTTCAGGTTGAGCTTCTTGTTAACTTTCATGTCCATGGTGTGTCTCCGGTTGGCTTGTTTTTGCGCTAAATGGAATCTGTAATGCAGGACGCTGTCAGTGTTTCCAGCTCAGCGTGAAGTCGTCATCGGTTTCTTCGATGTGACCCGTTAGCGTGATCAGGTTGATATGCAGTTCCTGCAAATCAAAAGGGCGGCCCATCTGTTCTTCCACCGTGCTGCGCTTTATCCGCAGGGTGTCGGGGACATCGATCCTGACCATGGCAGGCTGAAAATTGACCACGGCATTCGGGTTATCGAGCACGATGGCATCGACGATGCAGCGGGTCTCTTCGTTTCTTTGAAAGGCAATGAATACGTTGGACATCGGGGTACTCCGTTAGGTTCAGGCAGAAACGCCGGCCTTGGCCAAGCGGGCATCCAGTCGGGCTGATACGCGCGCCATTGCCGCATCCGCATCTCCGCCCAAGGCCATCTGGGCCAGCGGTTGCAGTGCCGTCACGGCACGGGCGCGCCAGTGTGCAATCCACTTTTGTAGCTGCGCTTTGTTCTCGGCGTTTTCTGCGGCGGCAATGCGCATGCTGGCATCCACCCACTTGCTGCTGTCTTCAAACAACTCGGTCTGGAAGCGGGTTAGCAAAGACACGGTCGGGCCGGCCTTGGCATTGAGCGCCTGGTCCACCTCGGTGTAGGCCAGACCAAACAACATGCCGTCGAGCGCGACGTGCTGGGCCACAAACATTTCAAACCAGTCTTTGATGACCAGTGTGTCTTCCACGTAGCGACGCAGTTCCTGCCATTTGGGCTGATCAATCCAGGCCTGTTTGGCGGCCTGCACTTCACCCTGATCGCCCAGCACCAGACCCATGCGCGTCAGGTACTGCGCCACGCCTAGCTGATCCATGCCCTGATACAGGCAAGGCTGGGTAATGGCGGTGCCAAAGCCATAGGCGCACATGGAGGCGCCATTCATGTTGGCTCCCCAGGCCACGTGGCGCAAAGGAATGTAAAAGTCCAGGGCAATTCGCTTGGACGCGTCGTCATACGCATCGGCCAGACCGCGTGACTCCACAAAGTCAAAGTCAGCCTCTGCCGTCTCCTGCATCTTGGCCCGCGAGGCGGTGTACGCGCCGTAGTAAAACTGGCGCGGGTCCTTCAACGCATACCAATCTTTCATGGTGATCGCGGTGCGCGTTGCATCGAATATTTCGTGCTCCGGGTCCCAGGTCGGCCGGTAGTGAAAGTTGGCATCGGCCTGGAGATCCAAGGTCCCCTCCAGATAGCGCGAAGCCGGCTTGTTCGGGCCAATGCGCGCGGCGATGTGGTCAAACGTTTGCCGCAAGGGCTCGATATTGACGGTGCGAAGATCTATATGCATATAAACGGGTCTCCTCAGTTATTGCTTTGGTTTCAGGCTTTGTTGTCGTGACGCAGGTGCTGCTCGCGTGCGGCGCGCAGACTCCAGTCCCACTCCTGCTCGTTGTCGTCCTGCGCCGGTTGCAAGCGACCCTTGGTGGGGGTCACTGCATGCATGGCACAAAACTCGTCAAACGGCGCTTGCGCCATCAGCAACTCGACGAACAATTCCGGTTCGCCGACCGCAAACTCAAACTCAACCAGGCCGTTGG
>CAJBMJ010000016.1 GCA_903954045.1 uncultured beta proteobacterium
ATGGCGCAGATGCTGCCTGGCCGTGGTATTTAATTAACGACGAACAAGGAGTAATTCAATGCCTCGCGTCAAACGTGGTGTAACGGCTCGCGCCCGCCATAAAAAAGTTCTGGCCCTTGCAAAAGGTTTTCGCGGTCGCCGCGGTAATGTCTTCCGGATCGCCAAAGAAGCGGTAATGAAGGCCGGGCAATATGCCTACCGTGACCGTCGTACCAAAAAGCGTGTGTTCCGCCAGTTGTGGATCGCCCGTATCAATGCAGCTGCACGTCAGTGTGGCCTGACCTACAGCCAGTTCGCCAACGGCCTGAAGAAAGCCAATATCGAGATAGACCGCAAGGTTCTGTCGGATATCGCTATTCATGACATGGCGGCATTTGCTGGCATCGTGGAACAAGTCAAAGCCAAACTGGCTGCTTGAGTTCGCGGCAGCGATGCTACCTTTTTAGTAGCATCTTGCGCATATGAAACAAGGGCTAGCGCTTGAAAAAGCACTAGCCCTTTTTCTTGAAATGGCACCTGCCACCCCTGACCTACACGTCACCAAGAATTTATGACTGAGTTGAACGCCATTGTTGATGCCGCCAAGCAGGCCTTTGCCCAGGCTGTGACCCCCGCCGATCTGGAAAACGCCAAAGCCCAGTTTTTGGGTAAATCCGGTCGAGTGACCGAATTGATGAAGGGCATGGCGGCTTTGAGCGTTGAGGAAAAAAAATCACGCGGTGCATCCATCAATCTGGCAAAACAGGCGATTGAAGCGGCGTTGAACGAGCGCCGCCAGGCCTTGGCCGATGCCGAGCTGCAGGCTCAGCTCCAAGCCGAGGCTCTGGATGTCACTTTGCCGGGTCGCCAACGGGGGCAGGGTGGACTGCATCCTGTATCACTGACGCTGGAGCGTATCGAGGCGATTTTTGGCTCCATGGGCTTTGAAGTCGCTCAGGGGCCCGAGATTGAATCGGATTGGTTCAACTTTACCGCCCTGAATACACCTGAAGACCATCCTGCGCGCTCCATGCATGACACCTTCTATGTCGAAGGTGGGTCCGAGACCGCGCCCAACCTGTTGCGTACCCATACCAGTCCAATGCAGATTCGCTATGCCGTTCAGCATGTCAAGAAGCACCGCGCTGCGGCCCGTGCTTCAGCTGAGGGTTTATTTGCTGGTGATATGCCCGAGATTCGCGTGATTGCGCCAGGGCGCACCTATCGGGTAGACAGCGACGCAACGCATTCACCGATGTTCCACCAGTGCGAAGGCCTTTGGATTGGCGAGAACGTGAGCTTCAAAGACCTCAAGTTTGTGTTTACCGATTTTTGCCGCACTTTCTTTGAAAGCGATGATCTGGTGCTGCGCTTTCGCCCCAGCTTCTTCCCCTTTACAGAGCCCAGTGCAGAGATCGATATCCAGTTTCAGAGCGGTCCGCTAGCCGGGCGCTGGTTGGAAGTCGCAGGCTCCGGGCAGGTGCATCCCAACGTCGTTCGCAATATGGGACTGGATCCGGAAAAGTACATCGGGTTTGCATTCGGGATGGGCCCAGACAGGCTCACCATGCTGCGATATGGTGTGAACGATTTACGCCTGTTTTTTGACGGCGATATCCGTTTCCTGTCGCAATTCCAGTAAGCCCCAGCCACTAAGTCGAACCACTGCCATGCAATTTTCCGAATCCTGGTTGCGTACCTTCTGTAACCCAGCGCTATCCACCGCCGAACTGGCTGAAAAACTGACCATGGCCGGGCTGGAGGTTGAAGAGCTCAAGTCCGTTGCCCCGCCCTTTACCAAAATTGTGGTGGGCGAGATCAAGCAAGCCGAGCAACACCCCAACGCTGACCGCTTGAGGGTGTGCCAGGTGGATGTGGGGCAAAGTGAGTTGCTCAACATAGTTTGCGGTGCCCCCAACGCACGGGTGGGAATTCGAGTTCCCTGTGCACTAGTTGGTGCCGAACTTTCTCCGGGAGAGGACGGAAAACCCTTCCTGATCAAGGAGGGAAAACTGCGCGGCGTGGAAAGCCAGGGCATGCTGTGCTCGGCGCGTGAATTGAAGTTGTCCGAGGACCATGGTGGACTTCTGGAGTTACCCTTGCACGCTCCAGTGGGTCAGGATATTCGCCAATATCTGGATCTGGA
>CAJBMJ010000017.1 GCA_903954045.1 uncultured beta proteobacterium
CGGTTCCACCACCCAGTGGTGCTGCCAAAGGCGTCAATCGCCGCGGCAAAGCGGGCCAGAACGGCATCGTTGTCAGTGGCCAGGCGCATCAAGCCGCCTTGCACTTCCTGCAACAAATGGCCGTCTCCACATACGGTATGGGCGTCCATGAAGATGGCAAGATTCATGAGGCTGTCGCCATCGGGCATGATCATCCACTGCCGCGTCATCTGCCCGAAGTCCGAGGCGCTCTTGCGCCACTGGGGGTTGCTGACCATGATGTGGCCCGGGCATTCCGGGTAACCAAAACTGGTGAGTGCGTTCGAGAACTGCTGGCACAGTTCGGCAAGATTGCCTGGCACCTCGAAACCATCGCGAAGAATGAGACCATTGTCCTGATCGGTCTTGAGCAACTGCTCGCCACGCCCTTCGCTGCCCATGACAAAAAGGCAGCTGTTGGCAACCAGTTCTGGCGGCGCGATCAGTTGCCAGGCCCGCTCAAACAGGCGGGCGTTGAGCTGCTGCACCAGCTTGGCGATCAGGTTCACACGGGAACCGCTGCGGTGCAGCAGCACAATCATGCGGGTAATCTGGGAGGCAGCCAGACCCAGGCCGTCCAGGTCTTTGGCTTCTTCTATTTTTTCAGTGATCAGGTGCGACTGGTTGGACAGAAAGCTGAACAGGTCCAGCGCCTCCAGAATACCCACAATCTTTTCACCATCGACCACCACCACCCGGTGCACGCGGCGTTTGAGCATGACCGCCATGGCATCGCCGAGTTGGTCGGACGGGTGCACTTCGATGAGCGAATAGTTGGCCAATTCACCTACCGCCAGTTGGTCCAGGGGTCTCCCGTCCAGAATGGCCCGCTGCAAGGCGGTGGCGGTAAATATGCCCATGCGGGCGGGCTGGCTTTGGACATCCCGCACCAGAACGTTGGAGGTACGGTGCTCATGGAATAGCCGGGTCACCGTCAGAATGTCGGTGGTGGACTCTACAAAATGGGCCGGACGCAGAAAGGCCTCGTCCACCCGCGACATAGTCAGCGACTGCAGCTCATGCTGATTCTTCCGTTCGGAAAGGGCGCTGAGCTTGTTGCTCAAGTCCGAGAACAACAGCGCTCCAAAAGTGGCGTTGGAAGCAATCAGGTCACTCACAGCCTGGTGTGCCAACTGGTAGGCCACCACTTCCTGCGCTGCAACAAAACGGTTGCTGGCTTTGCCTGCCACCAGAGCCCGGCCATCGAAGGTGTCATCCGGGCCATAGGTGGTGGTCACCTCGTTGGCCTCCAACTGGGACACATAGCCTTTGATGATGACAAACAGATGGGTGGGTGCTATGCCCACATCGAGAATGGTCTGACCCTCCGGAAAGTACACCACGTCAACGCTGTCGCGCACCAGGCGCTGCTCGTCAGGGGTCAGGCAATCAAAGGGCGATGCCGCGAAATTGAAGGCATTGGGCATAGTTTCTCAGGCCTTGCGGCTCGGTAGTCCGGACGGCAGTGTTTTCACCGCGTTCCAGGTTTCTTCTGTGAACCAGGAGTCGCCTTGCAGGTAAGCCCGCAGCATGGGCAGCGAGTCCAGCCCCCAAAAGACCTTGCCGTCTACCACCATGGCGGGTACACCAAACACACCCAATGCAATGGCTTCGTCGGCATGCTGTTTCAGTTGGGCCTTAACTTCTTCGCCTGCGAGGTCTGACACCGGCGCTAGCTTGCGGCTCACTTGCGCCAGACGGTCCGGGTCGGCAGCGTCTGCGCCACCCACCCATACATGGCGCAAAAGCGTTTCGCACACGTAGCGGTTGGGCTGCCCTTGCGGGTTGGTGGCCACCGCTAGGCGCAACAAGCCCAGTGGGTTGAAGGGATGACGCTCAGGCATTGCCATAGGCAGTTGCCGGGTGTGGGCCAGCCACAACACGTGACGGTAAGTCCAGTCCCGCTTGGGGGTGACCTCTGCCGGTCCGAGCATGGCGTTGTGTTTGAGCAGTGCGCCCAGAAAAACCGGCTTGTACCGTACGCTGTAGCTCAGACCTTCCAGCACCTTGGGCAGCTCTTCAAAGGCTAGATAGGCGTAGGGGGAGATGAAGTCCAGGTAAAAATCAATGTGTTTCATGGGATTTCTTTCACATGCTAAGTGGCAGCAACAGCAGCCAGGCGCTGCTCGATGTCGCTCCAGACGCCCTTCTTCTGGTTAGCACCCAGAACACTCCAATCCCGTATTTCTTCCAGACTGCGGTAACAGCCAACGCAAAGACCTGAGCCTTCGTCCATTTGGCACACGGAGATGCAGGGGGAAGGAATGTTCGCGGCCATAGCCCGCACAGCAACTGCTTTGTCAGCTAGCATTTTTATAGCATTGTGGCTCGGTGGCGCAGATTCCACCACATCTGCCACCGGCGCATCGGCCAGGCTGGTCAGATCACGTGGGTGCAACTTGAAAACGCCGTGGGGATGTCCCGCTGCTGCCCACACGTCTTCGAACCGGAACAGGTCCTGATCGATCAGCGTGACACAGGGCATGGCGTGTGCCACCGGGCTCACCCCGCCAATAGAAAAACCGGTGCGCTCTTTGACGAATGCGGCGTTTGCCCGACCCAAAGGTCCCACCAGCGCGGACACCTTGGATTCATCCACCCGCCGGTCTCCCGAGGTAATGACTAGCACCGCCGCATCGTCAGAGAGCCGCCGAAAAATAATGCTTTTGGCGATTTGTCCCACGGCCACACCCAGCGCATCTGCGGCCTGCTGTGCGGTGCGCGCTGCACCATCAAGCATGACTGGCTCGTGCGGATGCCCCTTGGATTGCAACGCAGCCCAGACCCGCTGCACCCCATCCGGCAAATCAGGCTGGCGCATCAGCTCGCCGCATTCGCACGTTTGTTGAGTAATGCCGTGGCGGCACGGGAGTTGGGTTTGCGGCCCAGAAAGTCGCTGATGAACTTGCCCGCATCGACCAGCTTGTCCAGATCAATACCGGTCTCAATGCCCATGCCATGCAGCAGGAACACCACATCTTCAGTCGCCACGTTGCCGGTGGCGCCCTTGGCGTACGGGCAACCGCCCAGCCCGGCCACGGACGTATCGAAATGCCAGATGCCCAGCTGCAAACTCGCAAGGGTGTTGGCCAGCGCCATACCATAGGTGTCGTGAAAATGTCCGGACACTTCATTGACGCTGTAATGCTTGAGCGCGGCCTCCAGCGCCCGCTGCACCCGGTTGGGCGTGCCCACGCCAATGGTGTCAGCCACGCCCACATGCTGCACTCCGATGTCGCGCATCAGTCGCGCCACCAACTCGACCCGCTCGGGTGCGATGTCGCCCTCGTAGGGGCACCCCACCGCACAGGAAATGGCGCCGCGCACGGCAATGCCTTGTTCTACCGCCTGTTGCACCACCGGACGGAACCGCTCAATGCTCTCGGCAATCGAGCAGTTGATGTTTTTCTGGCTGAAGGCCTCGCTGGCAGCACCGAACACCACAATTTCATGGGGTTGGGTGGGCACTGCGGCTTCAAACCCCTTGAGGTTGGGTGTGAGCACCGAGTAACGCACATCACTGCGACGCTGAATGCCCGCCATCACCTCTGCGTTGTCACCCATTTGGGGCACCCATTTGGGTGACACGAAGCTCGTGACTTCAATTTCCTTGAGGCCAGCATCTTGCAATCGGTGAACCAGTTCCACCTTGATTGCCGCAGGTACGGGCTCTTTTTCGTTTTGCAGGCCGTCTCTGGGGCCGACTTCGACAATTTTGACGCGGGAGGGAATCGACATGGTGACTCAAAAGTGGATGACAACTCCCACAATTGTGCGTGAAGAAACGTTTCCCTGGCTTACGGCAATGCGATACTTGATACAGCCCAGCCGAGAGATCTGATCCCGCAAATGGAGCCTTCCATGGACAACACCGACGTCAAAAGACGACTCACCTGCATTCTTGCCGCCGATGCCGTGGGCTATAGCAAGCAGATGGGGCAGGACGAAGAGGGAACGATTCGCGTGCTCTCGGCGCACCGGGCTGTCATTGACGGCATCATTGCTTACCACCACGGGCGCATCGTCAGCACAGCGGGTGACTCTGTGCTGGCCGAGTTTGGCAGTGCCGTAGATGCCGTGCGCTGCGCAGTAGAGATTCAGGACGCGCTTAAAACCCGCAATGACGCCTTGCCTGAACACCGCAAAATGCTGTTTCGCGTCGGTGTGAATCTGGGCGATGTGGTTGTCAAAAATGATGATTTGCTGGGCGATGGCGTCAACGTGGCGGCTCGCCTGGAAACCATGGCCGAACCCGGCGGCATCTGTATTGCTTCTTCGGTGTACGACCAAATTACCGGCAAGCTGAACCTGGGCTTTCAGGACATTGGCGATCAGACCCTGAAGAACATTTCCCGCCCCATCCATGTGTACCGGGTTTCTGGTGCAATGGCTCCGCTCAAGTCGGAAGCTTCGACTGCACCTGTGGCGTCCGTGCCAGCGACCTCCACCAGCCCGGCAACACAGCACAAATCCACCCTGCCCTGGGCTATTGCCGCAGTCATGGCAGTGGCGATGGCCGGGGTCGTCTGGCAGGCCGGTTGGCTGGGTGGCAAGCCGGCTCCGGTTGCAGTGGCGGCAACTCCAGCTGCCGTTGCTGCTGCCCCCCTGGTTACAGCGCCAGTTGCGCCGGCAAGCAATGCCGTCGTGATGCAAACCACCGCAGACACAGAGCGCCTGCGGGCCGAGGCCCAAGCCTTGCGGGAGCAGGCCAAGGCAGAGCTGGAAAAGGCCAAAGCACAGGCAGCTCTTGCAGCCGCCAAGCCCAAAGTTTCAACAGAACCCGCCGCCCCTGTGCGGGCAACGCAAGTGGCGACAGTTACGGCACCGGCTCCTGTAGCAGTTCCCCCACCATCGCCAACGCCACCACCAGTAGCCCCCCAGGCAGCAGCACCAACCCACCCCTTTGACGGATCCTGGAACGTGAACGTTAATTGCCCGCCCCACGAAGACGGCGCGGCAGGTTACGCGATAGATTTTGTGGCGATCGTCAGCGGCGGCATGCTGCGCGGTGAAAGTGGAACCCCGGGTGAGCCTGGCTGGCTTTTGTTGCGCGGAGAGATACAACCCGATGGCAAGGCTGACATGGTGGCCAAAGGGCTCATTGGTGACTCCAAATTTGCTGTCAACCGCGTCCGCAAAGGGACCGAGTACACCTATCCGGTGAAAGCATTTTTTGAAGGAACCCAGGGCACTGGAAAACGCATGCGGCTGCGGGCCTGCACGCTGAACTTTCTGAAAAGGTAGCCCTCAATAGCCGCGCTGCAAATCCACCAGACCAGCTACCGGCTCCCCGCGCTCGAGCGCCGCAATCTTTCCGGCGATCTGGGCAATGCTCTCACTGCGCAGGGTGCGCGCCGAGGTGTGTGGTGTGAGCGTGATTTTGGGATGGCCCCAGAAGGGGTGACCCGCCGGCAGCGGCTCAGTACGGAATACATCCAGAGTGGCACCCGACAAATGACCACTGTCCAGCAGCCCCAGCAGGTCTTCGTCCACCAGGTGCGCTCCTCGCGCCACATTGATTACGTAGCCGCCAGGGCGAAGCCTGGACAAATGCGCCTGGTTCATGATGTCTCGTGTGTCAGGGGTCAGCGGCAAAAGACACACCAACACCCGACTGGCCGCCAGAAAGGCATCCAGGCTGTTTGCGCCAGCAAAGCACTGCACGCCGTCCAGTGCTTTGGCACTTCGGCTCCAGCCGTTGACAGGAAACTCGAAGTGCGCCAAAGCGCGCGCCACCCGTTCTCCCAGAACACCCAAACCCAGAATGCCCACCGGGAAGTCTGCCCGCGGCCGAGGCTTGCGAAAAGACCATTTACCAGAGGCCATATCGGCCTCGTAACCCGCAAATTCACGGTAGTGGCGGATGACCGCATGGCACACATACTCGGCCATTTGCACCGACATACCCGCGTCGTCAAGCCGCACCACCGGCACACCTGCGGGCAACTTCAGTTGCACCAAGGCATCTACCCCGGCACCCGTATTGAAAATGGCTTTCAGGCCACTTTGCTCGTCGAGCAGTTGCTGCGAAGGCTTCCACACCACCGCGTAATCCGCCTGCGCAGCGCCCGGCTCCCACAAGCTGACTTGGGCCTGCGGAAGTGCAGCCTGCAAGCCGGGTATCCACGCGGCCGAATCTCCATCAGCCGAGTAGTAAAGCACTTGCATGCTCAAGCGGCCACTTCCATGCGCAGCAACTCTGAACCCTCTGTGACCTGGTCGCCGGGAGCAAACAGCAGCTCGCCTACAACCCCGTCAGCGGGTGCCGCAATGGTGTGCTCCATCTTCATGGCCTCCATCACCGCGAGTGCCTGACCTTTGTGAACCTTGTCACCGGCCTTGACAGAGAATGACACCACCTTGCCTGGCATGGGCGCCGTCAGCCGTCCGCCCTCCTGCACACCGTCCCCTGCGTGGGCCAGCGCATCAATTGCTACTATTTGTGTAGCGCCTCGCGCAGTAAATACGTGGGCTACATCGCCTTTTTTATACACATGGTAGGCTGCGCGCTGGCTTCCCCAGGCCACATCGAGCGCGCCGCTGCTCAAAACCTTGTAGCGTAAAACCGCTTCGTCCGTGGCCACCTGCAAGAGCACGTCTCCATCATGTACAGCCGTCAGGCGCACCGTTTGCGGCTGGCCCTGAAACTCCATCGCGAAGCTGCGCAGAGAAGGTCCGTGGGAGCGCCAGTTGTCGCGCTGCGCCCAAGGGTCTATCCAGCCTCTGGCATCGCGGGTGGCGGCCAGTGACTGCTCGCCCACCAGGGTGTGTGCCACTAAAGCTGCACAGGCCAGCCCCAAGCCTACTTTCTCCTGCTTGAACAGCACATCGGCCTCGCGCGGAATCAGGGCGGTATCGAGATCGGCATTGGCAAACGACGGGCTGGTAGTGACATGGCGCAGAAACTGCACGTTGGTGGCAAGGCCCACGATGTGGGTTTGCGCCAAAGCGGTGTCCAGGCGGGCCAGCGCTTCTTCACGGCTGCTGCCGTGCACGATGAGCTTGGCGACCATGGAGTCATAAAACGGGCTGATGGTGTCGCCCTGGCGCACGCCAGAATCCACCCGTACACCACCATCGGCGCGCTCGAAGGTAGTACAGGCGGGCAGGCCGTAGACATGCAGGGTGCCGGTGGCTGGCAGAAAGTTGTTGTCCGGGTTTTCTGCGCAGATGCGGGCCTCGATGGCGTGACCCTGAATCTGCAGCTGGTCTTGCATGAGCGGCAATGGTTCACCCGATGCCACACGCAATTGCCACTCCACCAGGTCCTGACCGGTGATCGCCTCGGTGACCGGATGCTCTACCTGCAATCGGGTGTTCATCTCCATGAAGAAGAACTGCATGGAACCGTCCGGCCGCTGTTCCACGATGAACTCCACCGTGCCCGCACCAACGTAGTTCACCGCGCGGGCGGCTGCCACAGCAGCCAAGCCCATTTGGGCCCGCATTTCAGACGTCATGCCCGGTGCGGGGGCTTCTTCCAGCACTTTCTGATGACGGCGCTGCACCGAGCAATCGCGCTCGAACAGGTACACATAGTTGCCATGGGTGTCGCCAAACACCTGAATTTCAATGTGGCGTGGTCGTTGTACGTATTTTTCGATCAGCACGGCGTCGTCGCCAAAGCTGTTGATGGCTTCGCGTTTGCAGCTTGCCAGCGCCGTCGCAAAGTCTTCCGACTTGTCTACCGCACGCATGCCCTTGCCACCACCACCCGCGCTGGCCTTGATCAGCACGGGGTAGCCAATGCGGTCGGCTTCGGCCTGCAGCAAAGCGGGGTCCTGGTTGGCGCCGTGGTATCCGGGCACCAGCGGCACGCCGGCCCGTTCCATCAACTGCTTGGACTCGGCTTTCAGGCCCATGTCCTTGATGGCAGACGGTGGGGGCCCAATAAACACCAGACCGGCGTTGGCGCAAGCCTGGGCGAACTCTTCGTTCTCGCTCAAAAACCCGTAGCCCGGGTGAATGGCCTGCGCGCCAGTAGCCTGCGCCGCCGCAATGATTTTTTCCCAGCGCAGGTAACTGTCTTTGGGCGAACTGCCACCGATATAGACCGCTTCGTCGCACGCAGCCACATGCTTGGCATTGGCATCGGCATCCGAATAAACCGCTACGGTTTTGATAGCTAGTCGTGCAGCAGTGGCGGCCACGCGGCAGGCAATTTCACCACGGTTTGCAATGAGGATTTTGTTAAACATGCTGGTTTCTCTTTTTGAAAATGTGTTCGAAAAAAACGGTTTACTGCCCAGTCCAGACGACCTGGTCGTCCACGGCATAAAGCTTGCAGGTTTGGCCACTGCGCTGGCAAAAGCCCAGTGCGCGGCCCGTCACGTAATCACCAGTGGCATAGCCCCACCCGCCTTGAGTACCAATAGCAAAAGCCTTCGGGCCCTCGGCGGCTAGAAATTTATCGTAGCCCGCAGTGCGACTTTTTGCGCTGAGCGGGACTTTGCTCACATCCTTCACCTCGGCCCAACGGGTGGCGGCAGGACGCAGAACGATGGCAGGTTGTTTGAAGCCCAGGTCATTCAGGAATACATCCACCAGGGGCAGCCAGTGGTCCATGTCGCGATCCATGCCAAAGTGGCCGTCGGTAGCGATAGCTGCCATGCTTTTGAAGTCGGCCTTGGCTCCAGCGCCCACCCAGGCCTGGTGCCATTGTTGGGGCACTTCTTCACCCCAGTACAAATCATTCTGCCAGTACAACCACAGCATGGGCGCGGTCGCTGTTTTGGCGAGAATCTCCCATTCCTTCCCCTGGATGTCCGGGCGGCACGGACGCCCGGGCGTTGCATCTGGATTGCCACCGCTGCCGCCTGAAAAGTTGATGCCGCCCACCAGCCCCGGTGGGTAGCTGCCCACGGTGGCCACGGCTGTCACACCACCCACCGACACACCAGCAACCACCCAACGGGATGCATCGACAAACGGCAGCGTTTTGGCAAGTGCCACGGTGGCCAGCACCTGGTCAACTACCGCCTTATGCCGGGGGCCATAGTTGGGCCTGCTACAGGAACCGTATTCTTCGGGATCGAAGTCACCATAGGTTTCCCAATACCCGATGCGGGTGGGAACCATGACCACAAACCCCTTGCCGACCAGGTAGCGAGCAGTATTTTCGAAACGAGCACGCCCCTGCGCGGCCCGCTTGTCACCCCCTGCTCGCCCGTGGTTGAGCACCAGCAGCGGGTGCGGACCATCACCGGCTGGGCGAAACACCGTCACAGGCATGGACCGGGTTTCTTGGCGACCAAACATGTTAGTCACGGTGACAGGGGTGCGTAGCACCTCCTCGCGCATGTCTTTAGCCCACACCTCGGGCGCGGGGGCTTGTGCGAGCACGCCCACACCGCACAGGGCCCAGAGGACAACAAACATCCATCGGTGAGCAACGGTTGGCAATGAGGATCCTGTAAACATGGGAGTACTTAGGCGCTGGAATGGGCTTGTTCTTGCAACATGTAAACCATATCAAGTTCGGGAGCAGGCTGCCCCATGCCTGTCATGGCGGCTGTGATTTGCCCACGGTGATGGGTGCTGTGATTGAACACATGCGCCAGCGTGGCAGCAAAGGGTAAAGACTGCGACGTGCCTTGCATGGTGGTGTATTGCAGCACGCCATCAAAACGGGACGATTCCCACGAGGCGATCAAAGGAGACCATGCTTGCGACTCCAGCAACAACGCCGATGCCAGCAGCAATCGGTCGGCTTCAAGCTCTTGGGCAAGAGAACCAACCTGAGGCAAGTTGCCCTCGAAGCGAACACGCCAGAGCCGATGCTCACCGACCAGCAAGTGATTCAAGGTTCCGTGAATGGACTTGAAGAACAGACCGCAATCGCAGCGGTAGTCGCTATCCGGCAGGCGCTCCACCGCTTGCAAAAGACGCTGCGTAGCCCACGCGTTGTAGTGCGCCAGGGCTTGAAAGTACTTTGTTGCGTCCATGGCATGCATGCGTCAATGCGCAACGACCCGCAGGCCGCGCAAGGTGGCCATCACATCAAAATCTGCATCTCGGTGCAGCAAAGTGTGGCCGTGTGTGATGCAGTAGCTGGCCAGAATCACGTCGATGGGGCTGGCAATGGTGTAGCCACGGGTACGGAGTTGGAGATAGTGGTCGGCAGCCAATAGCGAGTTTTCCAGCCCACCGATCTCCACCACCTCCAGGTCCAACAACAGCTGTTTGGCTTTTTCTTGCGCCTTGGGGTTATCGAAACCGCGCAGGACTTCAAACACCACCAAATCGGCCACGCCCACGTCCGCCATGATTCTGGAGCCACTTAGCCAGGTAACCAATTGCTCCGTTTGCCGGTTGGATGTGCCGCGCAAAAAGTCAATCCAGACACTGGAGTCAACCAAAATCATGGTGCGGATTCTGGATTAACGGGATAGTCAACTTGGGGCTCCTGTACTGCATGGATGGACTCTTGTGCCGCCCGCTCTGCGCGCACCTTGGCCCAGTGTTCTTCCGAATCATCCCAGTGCAGAGTGCCCCGCGCAGCCAGCAAATTGTCATAAGCCTTGCGCCGTTTGATAAGGCGCAAGCCCTCTTCCACCGCTTCTCGCTTTGTCTTGAAGCCGCCAAGCGCCATGACATCGGCCATGAGTTTGTCGTCGATCACGATATTGGTTCGCATGACTTTTACCTTGAGTGTGTATGAAAATTACAAATCATACACATTGGAATCGAAATAGCCAATTACATGCGGAAGACACCGAACTTGGTGTCGGGAATTGGGGCATTGAGAGATGCAGACAGACCCAGCGCCAGCACACGGCGGGTGTCGGCTGGGTCGATGATGCCGTCGTCCCACAAGCGGGCGGTGGCATAGTAGGGGTGGCCCTGAACTTCATATTGGCTGCGGATGGGGGCCTTGAAGGCCTCTTCTTCTTCCTTGCTCCAGGTGCCGCCTTTGGCCTCTACGCCATCGCGGCGCACCGTGGCCAGCACGCTGGCGGCCTGCTCGCCACCCATCACGGAAATTCGGGCGTTGGGCCACATCCAAAGGAAGCGGGGCGAATAGGCCCGGCCGCACATGCCGTAGTTGCCCGCGCCAAAACTGCCGCCAATGATGATGGTGAACTTGGGCACCTGGGCCGTGGCCACAGCCGTCACCATCTTGGCGCCGTTGCGGGCTATGCCCTCGTTTTCGTATTTGCGCCCGACCATGAAGCCGGTGATGTTTTGCAGGAACACCAGCGGAATCTTGCGCTGGCAGCACAGCTCGATAAAGTGCGCGCCCTTCAGGGCCGACTCGCTGAACAAAATGCCGTTGTTGGCAATGATGCCCACCGGCATGCCTTCAATATGGGCAAAGCCGCACACCAGCGTGGTGCCGAAGCGCGGCTTGAACTCGTGGAACTCGGAGCCGTCGACGATGCGGGCAATGATTTCGCGCACGTCAAAGGGCTTGCGGGTGTCGGTGGGGATCACGCCGTACAGCTCCTCTGCTGCAAATTTAGGAGCTACCGGTGCAACAGGGGCAAGCGCTGGAACCTTTTTCTTATTCAAATGGGCGACTGCCTCGCGCGCCAGCGAGAGCGCATGCAGATCGTTTTGCGCCAGATGGTCTGCCACGCCCGAAAGCCGCGTGTGCACATCGCCACCGCCCAGGTCTTCGGCGCTTACCACTTCCCCCGTAGCAGCTTTTACCAGCGGCGGCCCGCCCAAAAAGATCGTTCCCTGGTTTTTGACGATGATGGTTTCATCCGACATGGCGGGCACATAGGCGCCACCTGCCGTGCAACTGCCCATGACCACGGCGATTTGGGAAATACCCTGGGCGCTCATATTGGCCTGGTTGAAGAAGATGCGGCCAAAGTGGTCGCGATCGGGGAACACCTCGTCTTGGTTGGGTAGGTTGGCGCCACCCGAATCCACCAGATAAATGCAGGTGAGGTTGTTTTGTGCAGCCACTTCCTGGGCGCGCAAATGCTTTTTGACCGTCATCGGGTAATAGGTACCGCCCTTGACCGTGGCGTCATTGCAGACGATCAGGCAATCCACACCGCTGACCCGGCCCACACCCACGATCACACCCGCGCTGGGGGCGCTGTCGGTGCCGTCACGGTCGGGGTACATGCCCATCGCCGCGAGGGGAGACAGTTCCAAAAAAGGCGTGCCGGGGTCCAGCAGCATGGAAACGCGGTCTCGGGGCAGCAATTTGCCCCGGGCTGTGTGCTTGGCACGGGCAGCGTCGCCGCCTCCCATGGCCGCTTTGTCGATTTGGGCGTTCAGGTCGGCCACCAGGGCACGCATGGCAGCGGCATTGGCTGTGAAGTCGGCCGAGCGGGCGTTGAGTTTGGTCTCCAGGATGGGCATGCAAGCACTCCGTTGTTTTTCGAATCAGCGCCCATTGTCGGCGCATCGGTGTTTTTATTGCAGGCCACAAAGGTTGCAAATCGCGCCAGACAGAAAAAACTTTGGCACACTAGGGCCATGGCAATCTCCCACCCCGTAGCGGCAACCCCCATGGCCTTTGTACGGGCCATTTTGCAAGCCTACGAGCGCTATGGGCAGGATCCGTCTCAGGCCTTGAAGAAGGCACAGATTGCGCCAACCGACACCCTGAATCCGCAGCACCGCATCACAGCCTGGCAAATGGAGCAGTTGTCGGGTGCTGCTATGCAGGAGCTTGACGACGAAGCCCTGGGATGGTTCAGCCGACGTCTGCCCTGGGGTAGCTACGGCATGCTGGCACGGGCTTCCATCAGCGCACCTACTCTGCACTTAGCGCTTGCACGCTGGTGCCGCCACCACGGCCTGATTGCGCCGGATATTTCACTTGCGCTGGAGGTGGCGGGCGATGTGGCGACGATTCGCATCACGGAACACCGCGCTAATCGGGGAGATTGTGTGGCAGGGGACTCTGCTCCGTGTCCCCCGCCCGCGATGCGGGCTCCTCCTCTACCTACGCAGAATCCCCTGCCACACAACCTCCCGGCACCGATGCGAGAGTTCTGTCTGGTGTCCGTATTACGCAATATCCACGGCCTGGCTTGCTGGCTGGTGGATTCGCGCATCCCGCTGCTGGGGGCCCAGTTTCCCTTTGAAGCGCCAGCGCATCGCAGCGCCTACGCGATTTTGTTCTCCGGGCCCACTACGTTTGGGGCCGAGCAAGCGAGTGTCCAGTTTGATGCCCGTTATCTGAGCCTCGCCCTGCGGCGTGATGAAAAAGCCCTGCAGCAAATGCTGCAACACGCCCTGCCCCTGACCGTGCTGCAGTACCGCCGCGACCGCCTGCTGGTGCAGCAGGTTCGCCAGGCGCTGGCGGCGCAGCCATTGCAAACTCACAGTGCCGAAGCACTTTCCGCCCTGCTGCACGTTTCCCCCCGCACCTTGCATCGCCAGCTCAAGGAAGAAGGCGCCAACTTGCAGGGTCTCAAAGACGAAGTCCGCCGGGGGCGTGCCCTAGAGCTTCTTCA
>CAJBMJ010000018.1 GCA_903954045.1 uncultured beta proteobacterium
GGCCATTTCCGCCGCCAGCGTGCCCTTGCCCGACGCAGTGGGGCCGTCGATGCAGATAACCGGAACGGAATCGCCCTGCGCAGAGGCCACCGAAAACAGGGTTTCAAAGTAGTCCGGAAAAGTTTTGGCAACGCACTTGGGGTCTTCAATGCGGACGGCAAGCGCCGCCGGATTGAAGGCAGCCAGTGAAAAACACATGGCCACGCGGTGGTCGTCGTAGGTATGAATGCTCGCAGGTTGCCACGCCTTGAGGTCTGCCGGTGGCGTCACCTGGATGAAGTCAGCCCCTTCGACGACGGTGGCACCCAATTTGCGAAGTTCGGCCGCCATGGCCGCAATACGGTCGGTTTCTTTGACGCGCCAGCTCGCGATGTTGCGCAGCGTGGTGGTTCCGTTGGCAAACAAGGCCATGACGGCCAGTGTCATGGCGGCATCGGGAATGTGGTTGCAGTCCAGATCGATGGATTGCAGCGGCCACGCGCCGCGCTGCACATGCAGCCAGTTGGGTCCGCTCTCGATGTGCGCGCCCATGGCCTGGGCCGCTTCCATAAAGCGGATATCGCCCTGAATGGAATCCGCACCCACGCCCAGAATTTTGATGCCGTTTTGACCGTTTACGCCCGCAGCTATTGCACCAAGCGCTATGAAATAGCTAGCGCTTGAGGCGTCAGCTTCCACATGTATTTCGCCCGGCGACTGCAACTGGCAGCCCTTGGGGATGGTGAAGCGCTGCCAGCCCTCGCGCTGCACTTTCACGCCAAACCGCTCCAGCAAATTCAGGGTGATCTCAATATAGGGTCGCGAAATGAGTTCGCCCACCACCTCAATCACGATGTCCTGCCTGGCCACCAGCGGCAGCGCCATCAGCAGGGCTGTCAAAAACTGGCTGGAGACGTCACCGCGCACGCGGATGGGCGCATCCAGCTTTAACTGGGACGCTCCCAGGCGCAGAGGTGGATAGCCGTCGTTGGCCATGTAATCAATGTGGCAACCGAGCTGACGCAGCGCGTCGACCAGATCACCAATGGGGCGCTCGTGCATACGGGCAATGCCGCTGAGCTCAAAATCGCCGCCCAGCACGGCCAAGGCCGCTGTGAGCGGGCGCATGGCAGTTCCGGCATTGCCAAGAAACAGCTTGGCCTGTGCGTTGGGGAGTTGCCCCGCCAGTCCCGTGATACGAACGGTTGTGCCGGACTGCTCCACCGCGCAACCCAGGGTACGCAAGGCCACCAGCATGACGCGGGTGTCGTCCGAGTCCAGCAGGTCGTGGATGGTGGTGGTGCCTTTGCACATGGCGGCCAGCAAGAGCACGCGGTTGGAGATGCTTTTGGAGCCGGGCAGGGTGACCGTGCCCGATGCGCCGGTGAGCGGTGGCAGATCCAGAAATTCAGTGGCAAACATGGGTCAGTTCAGTTTGGAGGTCATGCTCCACTGGGAGCGGGCCTGGCTGGCTTTTTCTACCAAGGCTTCCAGGGCGCCCGCGTCAGCGTTGGCAATCAACGCCTCCATGGCTACCAATTCCTGGCGGAACAACTGGCTTTGCAGCAGCAACTCTTCGCGGTTGGACACAAAGATATCGCGCCAGACTTTGGGGTCACCCGCGGCGATACGGGTGAAATCCCTGAATCCCGGCCCGGCCAGCGACAGGTATTGCTGACTGGAGGCTTGCCCGGCAATGGCATTCATCATGGCAAAGGCCAGCAGATGGGGGAGATGGCTGACAGCTGCAAAAGCTGCATCGTGCTGTTCGGCAGTCATGGTGACGACCTTGCAACCCAGCGCAGTCCA